>NZ_JAHWCO010000013.1:0-2047 GCF_020054415.1 Candidatus Symbiopectobacterium sp.
CTGACGACGGTAACGCTGATGGCCACTTTTGCCATAACCGTGTTTTTTCACAGGAGATGTCTGTTCACAAAACGGGCATCTTACATCAACTTTAGCCACTGTATTCCACATCCAAAACCGGACATTTCACACTGCAATCAAAATATTGAATACACGACCATCATGGGAGCCTGTTTCGCGTTGTTGGGCGTAGGTAGCGTCGCTAGGGCGGAACAGATCGGTTCTGTAGATACGGTTTTCAAACTGCTGGGGCCAGACCATAAAATTGTGGTGGAAGCCTTTGATGATCCTGATGTTGCGAACGTTACCTGCTATTTGATCTGTGCTAAAACCGGCGGTATCAAAGGGGGCTTAGGTTTGGCAGAAGATACCTCCGATGCTGCCATTTCCTGCCAGCAGGTTGGGCCGATTACGCTGTCGGATAAGATAAAGAAAAGTGATGATAGTGGCACGGTGGTGTTCCAAAAGCGCACGTCACTGGTGTTCAAAAAACTTCAGGTGGTTCGTTTCTATGATGAGAAACGCAACGCCCTGGTCTACCTGACGTATTCCGATCGTTTGGTCGACGGCTCGCCAAAAAACGCCTTGAGCGCGGTACCAATAATTCCCTGGGGCAAGAGCGAGTAGTGTCTTAGGGAATAATCGGTGCTGATATAGAAAAAAGGCAGAAACCAGAGGGTTTCGGCCTTTTTTAGTCACTGGCGGCGCGACGTTAGTCTTCCAGATCGCCGCAGAAACGGTAGCCCTCGCCATGAATGGTGGCGATGATTTCCGGCGTATCGGCTGTAGATTCGAAATGCTTACGAATGCGGCGAATCGTCACGTCCACGGTGCGGTCGTGCGGTTTCAGCTCGCGGCCGGTCATTTTCTTCAACAGTTCAGCACGGGTCTGAATCTTGCCAGGGTTTTCGCAGAAGTGCAGCATCGCACGGAACTCGCCGCGCGGCAGTTTGTACTGCTCACCCGCTGGGCTAATCAGCGAACGGCTGTTGATGTCCAGTTCCCAACCATTGAAACGGTAGCTTTCTACCAGACGACGCTCTTCGCTCACACCGCCCAAATTCATGGTACGGGACAGCAAATTACGTGCACGGATAGTCAACTCACGTGGGTTAAACGGTTTGGTGATGTAATCATCAGCACCTATTTCCAGGCCGAGGATCTTATCCACTTCGTTATCGCGCCCGGTCAGGAACATCAGCGCGACGCTAACCTGTTCACGCAGTTCGCGTGCCAACAGCAGGCCATTTTTGCCGGGCAGATTGATGTCCATGATCACAAGATTGATATCATGTTCGGACAGGATATGGTGCATCTCAGCGCCGTCAGTGGCTTCGTGAACGACATATCCTTCAGCCTCAAATATGCTCTTGAGGGTGTTGCGAGTTACCAACTCGTCTTCGACAATAAGAATGTGCGGGGTCTGCATGTTTGCTACCTAAAATTGCCAACTAATTATAGAATTCGGAAGTACATAAGTCGCCATCGGTCTTTTCGTGCCCGCACGCCTGGTGCGAGATTATAGGGCTCTTACCGGAGCTTGAGGCGCAAAGAACACGCTCACTCTCGCAATGTAGACTAAAGTACGCAAATACGTTCCTAGTGCATGCCTGACTTCAACCGATGCGGCACGTTGCTACAGCAACGACATCTCCGCGTATCGGTTGCCTGACGCTGACAAAATTCCGCGTGAATCAGTTGCGCGGGCAGCGCCAGTGCTTTCTACGTGATAACCGGCGATATCAGATGATAATCAGGCTAACTCAACTACGCCTAAAGTGGTGCATAGTTTAACCTTATTAACAGCAACATAACAGTAAGCGCCGATTTTGAACGCTCACAAATCTACGGTTCCGTTGACATATATCAAATTTCATTGTAGCACGTTAACTATTTTGTGAAAAATACGGTCGTGTATTCAATATGTTGATTGCAGTGTGAAATGTCCGGTTTTGGATGTGGAATACAGTGGCTAAAGTTGATGTAAGATGCCCGTTTTGTGAACAGACATCTCCTGTGAAAAAACACGGTTATGGCAAAAGTGGCC
>NZ_JAHWCO010000569.1:0-5956 GCF_020054415.1 Candidatus Symbiopectobacterium sp.
GTTGGTTCAGCACCGCAACATCACGGGCTACGCCAATGATACTCAAGCAGTCGGCACGGTTAGGCGTCACGCTGATTTCGATGGCGTTATCATCCAGCCCGAGATAGGCACGGATGTCAGTGCCGATCGGCGCATCGAGCGACAATTCGATAATGCCGCTGTGGTCTTCAGAAATGCCCAGTTCGGAGAATGAGCACAACATCCCTTCAGAAGGTTCACCGCGCAGCTTGGCGGCCTTGATTTTGAAATCGCCCGGCAGCACAGCACCAATCGTTGCAACAGCAACGCGAAGCCCCTGACGGCAGTTGGGTGCGCCACACACGATATCCAGCAGACGTTCACCGCCTACGTTAACTTTGGTAACGCGCAGCTTATCGGCATTGGGATGCTGGCAGCATTCAACGACTTCGCCGACGACCACACCATGAAACGCCCCCGCAACTGCCTCAACGCCATCCACTTCCAAGCCTGCCATGGTAATTTGTTCTGACAGTTCGTCACTGCTGATCGCCGGGTTAACCCACTCGCGCAGCCAATGTTCACTGAATTTCATAATGCTGTACCCGCCTTACTTAAACTGTTTGAGGAAGCGAAGATCGTTTTCAAAGAATGCGCGCAAATCGATTACTCCATAGCTCAACATGGTCAGACGCTCCATCCCCATACCAAACGCGAAACCGGAGTACATTTCCGGATCGATGCCAACGTTACGTAATACGTTAGGGTGCACCATGCCGCAGCCCAGCACTTCAAGCCATTTGCCATTTTTACCCATCACATCCACTTCTGCGGACGGTTCAGTAAATGGGAAATAGGACGGGCGGAAGCGCACCTGCAAATCTTCTTCAAAGAAGTTACGCAGGAAATCGTGCAGCGTACCTTTCAGGTTGGTAAAGCTGATGTTTTTATCCACGATCAGACCTTCCATTTGATGGAACATCGGCGTATGGGTTTGGTCGTAATCGTTACGATAGACGCGGCCTGGCGCGATGATGCGGATCGGCGGCTGCTGTTTCTCCATGGTGCGAATTTGCACCCCCGACGTTTGGGTACGCAACAAACGCGTAGCATCAAACCAAAAGGTGTCATGATCGGCACGCGCAGGGTGGTACCCCGGAATATTCAACGCATCGAAGTTGTAATAAGCATCTTCGATTTCCGGCCCAGTGGCTACCGAGAAACCCAACTCACCGAAGAAGGTTTCGATACGATCGATGGTACGAGTGACCGGATGCAAACCGCCGTTTTCCATGGTGCGTCCCGGCAGGGAAACATCGATGGTTTCTTCTGCCAGACGGGCGTTCAGCACCGCCGACTCCAACGTTTGTTTGCGGACGTTCAGCGCTTCTTGCACATCCTGCTTCGCCTGGTTGATGGCTGCACCCGCCGCAGGGCGTTCGTCTGCGTGCAAATCGCGTAGCAATGTCATTTGCAGGGTTAAATGCCCTTTTTTGCCTAGGTATTCGACACGCACATTATCCAGCGTCGCAATATCCTGAGCCGCGTCTATGGCTGTTCTGGCATTCGCTACCAGCTCTGCGAGATGTGGCATTGCATTCCTCTTCTTCTGCCTGTATGGCCAGTTATCATGATTAGAACCAAACGCAAATAAAAAAGCCTCCCGGCGGGAGGCTTCTAAGCGCTATTTTTCGTTTCTTTTCTTACGCGCAAAGCCTCCTGAGATCAGTTGCTAAAGTAAAAAAAGAAACGGAAAATAGCAGTAGTCATACTTGCGTTACCTCAATGTCAATACGCTTGCGCGTCATCAGTGTCGATGTTTATCGCCAACAGCCTATCGGCGGGCACGTTTACGGTAAAAATGTTACTACAAACAGCACTGTCTTATTGGAAATCGACCCTGATAAAAAGTCAATCACAACCGTTATGGATATCGCTCAATGTGACAGAAAGGACACACTGATTGCTCCTTAAACGAAAAGAGGGAGCAACGTTCCCTCTTTCCACTGACTTACGCCAGGGCTGCTTTCGCTTTTTCAACCAGTGCATAGAATGCCACTTTGTCGAATACGGCGATATCAGCAAGAATCTTACGGTCGATTTCAACAGATGCTTTTTTCAGGCCGTTGATGAATTTGCTGTAAGACAAGCCATTTTTGCGAGCTGCTGCATTGATACGTGCAATCCACAGCTGGCGGAATTGACGTTTACGTTGACGACGGTCGCGGTAAGCGTACTGACCAGCTTTGATTACTGCCTGGAAGGCAACACGATAAACGCGCGAACGGGCACCGTAGTAACCTTTCGCTTGTTTCAGAATTTTCTTGTGACGTGCACGAGCAACCACACCACGTTTTACGCGAGCCATATGCTCTCTCCTAACGTCTTATTCTTGATTCAAAAAGGTTACTTATGCGTACGGCAGACATGCGACAACCAGGCACAGATCCCCTTTGGAGACCATACCCTTCAGACGCAGATGACGTTTACGTTTAGTCGCTTTTTTGGTCAGAATATGACGCAGGTTAGCATGCTTACGCTTAAAACCACCTTTGGCGGTCTTTTTAAAGCGTTTAGCGGCGCCACGTACTGTTTTGATCTTTGGCATGTTAATTTCCACTTCGCATTGTTGATATAATGAATCAGCTAAGGCGAACAAAACCCGCGCGATGCGGACACCGCACGGGTTCTATTACTTGAATGCCTTACTGTTTCTTCTTCGGTGCAAGCACCATGATCATCTGGCGGCCTTCGATCTTCGTAGGGAAGGATTCGACCACTGCCAGTTCACTCAGATCGTCACGAACACGGTTAAGCACTTCGATACCAATCTGTTGGTGCGCCATTTCACGTCCGCGAAAACGCAGGGTGATTTTTGCCTTGTCACCGTCTTCCAGAAAGCGAACCAGGTTGCGTAGTTTGACCTGATAGTCGCCATCATCGGTACCAGGACGGAATTTGATTTCCTTAACCTGGATAACTTTTTGTTTCTTCTTCTGTTCCTTGGTGGCCTTACTCTTCTCGTAGAGGAACTTGCCGTAATCCATGATTCGGCAAACCGGCGGCTCGGCGTTAGGACTGATTTCAACTAAATCAACACCTGCTTCCTCGGCTTTCTCTAACGCTTCATTCAGACTGACAATGCCAATCTGCTCGCCATCGACGCCTGTTAGACGTACCTCTTGCGCGCGAATTTCTCTATTGATGCGATTAGGACGCGCCGGTTGAACTCGTTTTCCGCCTTTTATACCTTATTCCTCCAACTGATGAAGACTACGGCTGCGAATTTCTTGTTGCAGCTGCTTGATCACTTCGTTAACGTCGATGCTTCCCAAATCTTTGCCGCAACGGGTGCGAACGGCCACTTTGCCCGCTTCCACCTCTTTATCACCGCAAACAAGCATATAGGGAACACGTCGTAAAGTGTGCACGCGGATTTTAAAGCCTATTTTCTCATTTCTCAAGTCCGCTTTTACACGAATACCTGCATCTTGCAGTTTTCGCGTCAATTCACTGACATATTCGGACTGTCCATCGGTGATATTCATCACCACAGCTTGCACCGGCGCCAACCAGGTTGGGAAGAATCCGGCGAACTCCTCGGTAAGAATACCGATGAAGCGCTCCATGGAGCCCAATATGGCGCGGTGAATCATCACCGGCACCTGGCGCTCGTTACTTTCGCCCACATAAGATGCGTTTAAACGGCCCGGCAGTGAAAAGTCGAGCTGCACCGTACCACATTGCCAGGCGCGATCCAAACAATCGTGCAAAGTAAATTCAATTTTCGGACCATAGAATGCTCCCTCACCCGGCTGATAATCAAACGGAATCCCGTTCTCTGTCAGCGCAGCCGCCAAATCGTGCTCAGCGCGATCCCACATCTCATCGCTACCGATGCGCTTTTCAGGGCGGGTGGAAAGCTTAACGACGATTTTTTCAAAGCCGAAGGTGCTGTACATGTCGTACACCATCTTGATACAGCTATTCACTTCTGCACGAACCTGTTCTTCGGTACAGAAGATATGTGCGTCATCCTGCGTAAATCCGCGCACACGCATCAACCCGTGCAGCGAGCCTGACGGTTCGTTGCGGTGGCAACTGCCGAATTCGGCCATGCGCAGCGGCAAATCGCGGTAAGATTTTAACCCCTGATTGAAAATCTGCACATGCCCCGGGCAGTTCATCGGCTTGATGCAATATTCCCGGTTCTCTGACGAAGTGGTGAACATGGCTTCTTTGTAGTTTTCCCAGTGCCCTGTTTTTTCCCACAGCACGCGGTCCATCATAAAGGCCCCTTTCACTTCCTGATACTGGTACTCTTTGAGCTTCATGCGCACAAAAGCTTCCAGTTCACGGAATACCGTCCAGCCATCGTTGTGCCAGAACACCATGCCTGGTGCTTCTTCCTGCATATGATACAAGTCGAGCTGTTTGCCAATTTTACGGTGATCGCGCTTGGCGGCTTCTTCCAGACGCTGCAAATAGGCACACAACTGTTTCTTGTCTGCCCAAGCAGTACCGTAGATACGCTGTAACATCTTGTTTTTGCTATCGCCACGCCAATAAGCACCCGAGGTTTTCTGCAATTTGAAATGATGGCAGAAACGCATATTGGGCACATGCGGACCACGACACATGTCGATGTATTCTTCGTGGTGATACAAACCGGGACGATCGTCGTGGCTGATGTTTTCATCCAGAATGGCGACCTTATAGGTCTCGCCACGCGCAGCGAAGACATCACGCGCTTCCTGCCAACTGACCTTTTTCTTGATAACGTCGTAATCTTTGTCGGCCAGTTCATGCATGCGTTTTTCAAGCAGATCGATATCTTCCTGCGTCAGCGTGCGATCTAAATCAACGTCATAGTAAAAACCATTATCGATGACCGGGCCGATCGCCATTTTGGTATCCGGCCACAGTTGCTTAATGGCGTGTCCCAACAGATGCGCACAAGAGTGGCGCAGGATCTCCAGCACCTCTTGATCCTTGGCGGTAATAATCTCCAATTGTGCATCAGAGTCGATCAGATCGCTGGCATCCACTAGTTCACCGTTAACGCGGCCCGCGATACAGGCTTTCGCCAGACCCGGACCAATATCCAGTGCCACATCAAAAGGAGAAACGGCACGATCATATTGACGCTGACTTCCATCAGGAAGCGTAATAACAGGCATTCTAGTTCCCTTATTCGCAGTGGTGACCCACACGAAAGATCACATACAAAACAATATTATTTAATTTTACCAGCAAGTTACAAGGCAATGTTTTCTCCACCCTGCAAACTATGTACATCAAGATGTACAGCAATCAAAATGTACCCACCTCGCCCCGCTGGTAAGTCCTTATATAGTACACGTCATCAGATATGTGTTAAAGGAACAAGTAACTTGCCTTACTTGGCATTAGTACGGAACATCACGTCACAATCTGGCACAGTGCGACACGCAAGAGACACACTCCACACTAACCAATCGGAAAGAGATGATGCAATGGTGGGCTGATTGGATAGGTTAGCCATCCTTGGCATTCACACCGCATTTTTACCCAGTGCGCCGTAAAGCCCCGTCCTTTAGGGCGGGGAGGATGTCAATTTTGGAAGATGGCGAAGCAGTGCCGGAAGCGACCAGCGTGGAAAACTGGCTGGCCAATCCCGATTATGTTAGTGTCGCGTGGGCGCTGGTTGATGTGGACGTTACCCGGCTGATGGGGAAAGCGGAAAAAATCAATGTCACGCTTCCTTCTTTGCTGATCCGCCGTATCGATTAGTTTGTCGCGACGCACCCTGAGTACGGTAGTCGCTCCGGCTTCCTGTCCCGTGTAGCAGCTGATAAAGTTATTGGACGAGAAAAACGGGTCGTGTATTCAATATGTTGATTGCAGTGTGAAATGTCCGGTTTTGGATGTGGAATACAGTGGCTAAAGTTGATGTAAGATGGCCGTTTTGTGAACAGACATCTCCTGTGAAAAAACACGGTTATGGCAAAAGTGGCCA
>NZ_JAHWCO010000005.1:0-9419 GCF_020054415.1 Candidatus Symbiopectobacterium sp.
AGTCCAGTGAAACGACGGATCCTCGCAACGCAAAATCATGCAGTTAGGCCTCATGAGAAAACTGTACACCTGAGGTGACAAGCATTTTCTACCAAAACTGGCTTGGCAAAACAGCATGACTCACTATTATTCAACAAAGCCATTAAAATGCTGATCGCTCCGGGATGCATCACCACGTTCTGGATTTAACATACTGATTTTACGTCAAGGGAATCCGCAGCCTTTATGGCTACGCAGCATAATATCTATTTATTCAACAAAGCCGTGTACAGGCTCAAAAGCCCGACCCACATTTATATTAATGGCATCGTTCATGAATCAGGCGATAGAGATCCTGAACATAGTTAACATCGTCCAGCGCATCATCTTTAATATTAAGAGCAAACTCCTGTTCAAGCACTAACATAAGATCCATCATCATGAGTGAATCAGCCAATAGGTCATAGTATAGATGTTTCTCCGGTAATACATCTGCATAGGAACAATTTATAATAGAAGAAACCACATGATTTATGCGTTCCTCAACGTTTTGATTCATTACAATTCCTTTTCAATCTGATAGGACGAGGCGATCAAGATGACGTCAGATCGCTTTCACCAAACAGGACGACGGCCTCTCATCCTAACAGGATGTTAACGGTTCACTTTTTAGCAAACCTGTCAGTGTTAATATAAGATTGCTTTGCCGTAGCACCTTGCCTTCCCGTCCAAAAAGGACCTTTGTAGCCAGTGTTGCCCGCAGCAGTAACCGTATTTTTCTCTCCAGAAGACGCCACCTGGTGACGATTGGCCAAAGAGGGCTCTCTGGCAGCGCTGATGTCGGACGCAGAATCCTCCAGTAACACATCATCTGTGGTTTCAACCTTCGAGGTTTCAGGTTCAACGCGTGCTTTGTGTTGAGAGACACCTGCAGTGTGCTCAACGCCACTGGTAACCGGGGTAGCTGCATCCGTTTTGTTTACAGCGCGCCTTTCAATGGTGCTGCTTGAGACCGCTTTGGCCAAAGGTTCATCATCACGCACGGTACTACCTAGCCTGTTTAGCGCATGGCTTACTGTAGATGCATTTGAATCCGATGCATATTTTTTGAAATCTGCGGCACCGGTCCTACCCGTTATGTGTGGTCCCATATAGGTATCAGACTTTGGTTTGCTGATACCAGCAGCATTGTTCAACTGCTGTTGTTGACGTATTGCTTGTGCAGGTGAAGTAGTGGATTTTTGGGTGTGTGTCTCAAACACGTTGTGCGCTTTCTCGTTGGCTTTATCCTCGTCAAGCTCAACGGTTTTTTCTACCCCCGCTGCGTTTGATCTTGTCAGCAGCGCTTTTTCATCACGCCCTGAAAGCGGCTCTCGCCATCCAGCCTGGGTATCGGTTTCAATAATCGTTTTTTTTGCTGGTTGCCAATAACGTTTAAACTCTGCGGCACCAGTGCGTCCTGTTCGGTTTTGCCCGATATAAGGCTCCCCCCCCTCTTGCGACCGAGGCTCAGATGATTGCACAATCGCTGCGTTGCTTTTGGCTTTGGTTAACGTCGTAGCAAACTGCTCCCGTTGCCGAGTGAATGTCGCTGCATGAAGCGCTTGATTCGCTCCCCTATCGCTAACAGGATTTTCTCCTGCCTTAACGTGAGGGTTAGGATGACTGACATTCTCATCACGTGAACGAATACCATCACTTTTAATCCCCGTACCAGCATCGTTAGAAGGCGTAATTGGAGACTCCTTTTTTTTATCAACTCGCCCGCTATCAGAGGACTGCTTGTATTTCTGAAATTGCGCAGCGCCCGTTCTACCCGTGGTAAAGGGGCCAATATAAGCAGTCTGGTACGCTGCCATCGAAGAACCAGGGTTACCCACTCTCTGAGGCTGCGCCTGTGGGACAGAAGTGCGCACATTCAGCTCGGCATTGGTTTCTGGCGTTGAAGATGCCTCTATGGGTAACGCCGGTCCATCGATATCATCCCCCCCTGCATGCCCTCCCACTGTTGCAGGTGGAGTCAGCGTTTCATTGGAAGGTTTGTTACTGTTAACCGTAATATCTGACGTACCCGCTGTTGTCTCAAGGATATCGTCAAAATGTTGAGACTGGGTTTTCACTGTAGATGAAAATACAGTTTCTTTTTGTGGTTTCGATTTATCAGCATTAATTTTAATTATAAAATCACCGTTATATTTAAAATTACCCCTATCGCCAATAATAAATTTACTAAAATCATTTACATTGGTGCTATAATCATTATAAATGTAAGTTACACCCTGATTTTCCTTGCCAGCATCAGCATCTTTTTTTACAGGAACTTCATTCTTGTCATCATTGTTTTTGGGCACCCCTTCCCGCTTCAAGTAGTCCTTAAAGAGATCTAACTTGATTGGCTGATGAGAAAAAAGAGCACCAGCACGCAGGAATCCACTCGTTGCATTAATAACATTTTCCATCTTTTCAAAAATGCGGATTGATTTACGGAAAGGGCCATTCTCCCACTCCTTATGTAATACATCACGCAAATGACTATCCGACACAGAATCAATTTCCTTCATAACCATGATATGAATTTCTTTATTATAATCTAAGCCTTTTGATATTGCCGCATCGGAAATTCTATCCATAAATTGATCAAATGACTTGAGTGCTTTAAAGCCTTTTCTCGAAGAACCCGTAACTGGTGAATCAAAACCTAACTTATACTTATTTACATTGTCGACAAGAAATTTAACATCCTTCTTTATAGCATCAATACTAGAAATATCGTTATCTGCACATGAGTCATGCAACTTTTGAGTCATAACCAATGCTAGCTTAACTTTTTGTACTGATTGACTATTACTACCAGGAGCAGATAGTACCGATAAAAAATCATCAAATCCATTGATATCTTTTTTATTTTTCCAAAAATCAATCGCATCCTGTTCCATTTTTTTTGAAAAATCGGTGCTGTTAGGAAGTGAGTTAAAGAAATTATTAATTCCTACCGTATCTTCAGGACAATATTTCTGATCCTTCACATTCTCATTTAGCACTTCATTGCGCTTCGAGTTGTTCCTAACACTCATAAAATCTTTCTTAATACACAGAGCGGGGTCTTGAGCCATCTGCTTTATCAAGTCTATTTTGCCTTTGAGGTTCCCGCCAGAAGTTTGGTATTTTTTATTGGATTGACGCGCGTTTTTTAGTGATTTAAATTTAACATTTCTCTTTATTCCTCTAACAGCAGGATAAGAATTACGCACTGTGTGTGTATGTATAACTTTATTATTCATCATACTACCTCCCTAAACAAAGAATTGCTTATCGCACTCCAAAAGGCTTGAAATTGTGCTACTCAATACTTTAACTAAATTATCAAACGTGGAATGCGCGTTTGCAAATTTCTGGGTTAATGTTTGCAAGCTGTTTTGGATGTGATCTTTTTGCATATCAACGCTAGTCTGCCATGCAGACCACTGTGCTGCGTTGAACGACATATCTTTATTTTCCACTGAGTTATTAATAGTAACCAATGGGCTAATATCAATATGAACAATATAAGTGCCATCGGGTAGCTTATGAATACAATCATCTGCACTGAGCCCGAACTCTTTTGCCCAAGATTCACAATCCTCACGGCTAGCCCCTTTAACCGTAGACCCAGTTTGAACTGGAAACAATGTCGTTGACAAACCTGGAACAGGATATTTATCCATCAAATCTTGAAGATTTTTTTTGAATCCATTGCTATCCAGAATAGTTTTATCACCATCCGCGGAAATGAATTGTGGCAACTTGGACATAAAAACAGAAAAATCTTTATAAAACTGAGAATCTTTCTCAACTGCATGTTGAAAAATATTTAAATAGCTTTCAGACATTTCCCCAATTGCACTAGAAATTAAGTCATTAATCTCTTTACTTGATAAGGTACTAAACACGTCAGAATTCGAGAAACTGGAAACCGGAGTTACATAGGAGGAACTCCCCCGTTCTGCCAGCGTCAAAAAGACCGGCTCTTTTGTATCAGACGACAAGGCCTTATTTTTCAATTCAGGATTCTGTAAAAACATATCATCGATAACACGCATTCTTTTTTTTACATCATGACTGAGCAGCTCTCTCCGAGCCTGGATAGTCTTCATTTCATCAAGAAAGCCACTACTATTTGAATTTTTTAAAAAACCCTCCAACTTTCCAGCATCAGCCATGATAAATGAGAAAGGACGGAGAAGAATGCGATGCGTACCATCACTGCGGGGTAATATATTCATCTCATCAGCGATCGGTTCCTGCAAAAATAAATTATTAGCAGATTGATCTTGTGAATAGCTATCAACCCGAGATGATGGCCTTGTTGTAGATAATATTTCCATGTTTTCCTCTGAAGAAACCGCCTGTATCAACAGGCGGTTTTATATCATTATCAATGTGTAGCAATTACATTTTGGTGTTATTGGCAACAACACTGGCAGTATCGCTGATGTCTTTCGCAATACTTGTGAGCGTTGCCAACAATGCAGCCTTGAGCTTTTCAGCATCCTGGGCTCTTTCATCGTTTCGTTGGCTCTCCTGCATAAAGACATCTTTATCAAATTGCCGTAATTGCTGTAGGCCATTCTGCTCAGCCTGACTCATTATCATCGGAGAGGAAGAAATGGTTCCCATTGCCGCCGCCCCGCCCTGTAACGCTTGCCCAACACCAATTTGTTGCTGTGAGGCGCTTAGGGTCGTTTGGAGTTGAAACTCTTGTTGCTGCGTCAGCAGGCGTTCACGATTGGGGGATTGCTTCAAGTGATTCATATCTGGCGACCACGTCGGATCGTTCATATCCTTCGCACGTGAAAGCGTTGTTTGAGCATCGAGTTTATTCCCCAGACTCTTATGCTGAGTAACGCCGGCACCCTGAATCTCATACCCTTTAATAGCGTGGCTGTGCCCTTTGTGGGTCTTGATTCCGCCAGCCAACGCCATACCACTTGTCACAATGCTACTGGTAAGATCCTTTTTAAGCTGCTCTCGAGCAGCCTGCATACTGTGCTCGACAGAGCTTTCAAGGCTTTTCTTGCTGGTTTCCAGCATCTTGTTTTTCATGCCTTGTTCAGCATGCTTGCTCAATAACGCGGTTTTCGCCAACTCAATTAGCGGAGCAAAACGCATGCTGTTATAACCACCAAGAAAACTTGTCGTAGACATGATTTTCTCTGACCGGTTAGCTATCTCTTCCTCCGGAACTACAGACACTTTTTCATTCTGTGCAGGCACCAAAGCGCTACTTTGAGAATACAAAGAAATTTGTTTGCTTAACAAATTCGCATCCGTGTCAGAAACCGGCTTGGTTATATCAGGAATTCGAATATCAATACCAACAAGGTGGCTGGATGCGTGCTGTACTAATATCGTTCTATTTTGATTCAAGTCAGCGGTATCTAAAGGTTTGGAATTTGATTTCTCGATGAAACCGGTATTATCCATACCTTTACGATGCATCTCTTCAGGAAGAGAAGTCGCTCGCTGTTGGAACACGGTATTATTGGGGTTTGCAATAGATACTGCCATAACGCCTCCTATTAGGCTCTGATATTTCTTACAACACTCTTCCCAGTGTTGGCTTTACTACTTAACATGTCAGACAAAGTCATATTTACCGATTGAGATACTTTGGAATCCTCTTCATGGTTAGCAAGAATTTTACTAATAAGATCGCGCAAAATGCTGACATCCATTGCAGCCAAATTAAAATCGGCAATAGCTTTTGTCGCCTGGAGCCTGATATTTGAAATATTAATACTCATTCCACTTTGAACAACAGGCATCGCCGTGTGAACGCCATTTTGCAACATTTCCAATCGTTTCAATGCAATGTTACCTAAGCGTTTCGCATCTTCAGGATCGTTTAATTTCAATACTTTCATGACATTGGTATTTACTTTATCTGAAATCATATCCAACTTTTTATTAATCTCTTTTGTAATTTTCCCAACCTGTTTTGTTACAGATTGCATGCTCCGACTTAATGCCGCACTCCCTTGTCTCATAGAGTTATTAACAAGTTGCGGCATAATTTTATTAATGACCTGCGTTATCGCCTGCTTGATTGACTGCATAATGGCAGAGGTCATTGCCTGGGACATTTTTTCTATCATGAATTTGGCGGCTGTTTTAGCCACTAAAGAAATAGCAACAATGGCAGCAATAGTCACTGCGGCAGTGACCACCATATGGATGGTATCCATCATGTTGGCACCCGTCGCTTTATCGATGGCATTTAGCAGCAATCCGAGTGGTGTTTTATCAAAAATCTGCGTGATAATATCGCCAAGAATATTCATGAGGGGCATAAAAATATGCTCCATGAGGGGATTCATCACCATTTCCGTTAATGACTTACCGGTAATAGCCGCAACAATGGGGTCAGCAACCATCAACGCGATACCGACAGCCATTAACGCCACACCACCACCACCAAATACGGTAGTAATTGCCCCTAATGCAATCGCCAGGCCGCCTAAAACTTTACCAATACAGCTTGCCATTTTTTGTGCTTCTTCCGCTTTACGAACCTGCTCTTCGTATTCATCAGATTTACGCTGCATTTCAGCCTGACGCGCTTTTGCTTGAATGCGGTTCAGTTTGAGATCGTTTTTTAGTTTTTCAGCAGACGCCTCTTCCATTTGCATAATAAACTCGGTGATCAGCTTGATCATGACAGCCGTTTTAGTCAGCGCTTTCTCTGATTGCACCACTGCGTTGCTGGATACGACACCACCTTTTGATGTCAAGTCCACATCGTTGTACTTTGTATTCATTTCTGCCGTACTGGCATTAATGTCATTCAGGACGATCTGCATAGCAGCAAGCTTTTGCTCCGCAATCGCGCGCGCATCGGACAACGTTGATTGAGCATGGTCTAGCGCTTTTTGCGCATCAGCAATCTCCTTTTTCGCTTGCGTTACGTCATGGTTATCTGCCAGTGATGGATTATCAGGATCGGTACCACCTAATTTTTCTAACAATTCATCCAGCGAGCTCTGCGCCTCATCAAGCTTACGTTGCGCTTGAGCCACATCATCTGTTACACCGTCAACACCCTTTTGCGCCTCGTTAAACTCAGCCTCGAGGCCATCGTAAGATTGGTGCAACGCATCCAGATGTGCTGACAGCTCACGAGCTTTATCCATGCGCGCTTCTGACTGGGTCAAAAAGATGTCCAGGGCATTGGCACGTCGCGTCGCGTCCATCCCATTGGTGATCTCCTGATACTGCGCCATTAAAAACAACATTTTCGCTTTGCTAGTTAACGGTGCCGATTGGCGGATTGCGGGTGACTCGACGTTCTCCGAGGTTAAAGATGCCGTTTGTGCAGAGACATCATCAGCAATCATTTCCCTGGCACGTTGTTGGGCCAATTGATCAATAGCCTTTCCCTTTACCTGAGAAATATGCGTCTTTGATGAAATTGCTTCGCTTACTTTTCCAGTATTGGATGGCAAATTAGCAAGATTTATTACTTTACCTGTTTTGGAGACATCCATTTATTTAAGACCTATAAAATTAAACGGTTTCCTCAGAGGGCTTAGCGTTATTTAACGCTTCACTCTCTCCCATATTTTGACGAATCGTACTCATATACGTTTTAGCTTTGGCAACTAAAGATGAATCCTCACAGCGTGAGCAAATAATATCAAAGCACTGTAATGCCTTAACAACATTCCCCATAAGCAGTTGACACTGTCCAGAATAAAAGACAGGGTTGAAATCATTCTCAGCCATGACATAGGCCAGTGAATAAAAATCACACGCCTTGCTATAATTTTTCTTTACCTGGTTAACGGCACCCAAACCAATAAAGTAGTCTGAATTTTTAAGATCATAGAGGCAAAGAAAATGGAACAAATTTTCCGCTTCATCTAACTGGCCATTTTTGTATGCCTGATAAGCATACGCGTAGACATTTTCCATCATGTCATCAGTAATGCCATGAATCTCTTTTAATGTCGCCCCATGTTCCAATGTTGCGGTCATTAATAACGTTGCTTCCTGCTCGGTGATAACACCAGTGTTTTGTTCCATTTTCACTCTCCTCAGTAGGGTCACCGCTTACTGCTGATGACCGTTATTAAACCATGCGTTTATTTGATATTCACATAAAGAACGCTCATTCACCGTGCATTCACGGGGGCGAGGAATTCTCATTTTCCCAAGCACTTTCAACCTGTTGCAACCAAACAAGGATACCAATGACATTATCCAGCTCCTCAATGCTGACAAAAGAGTATCGCTGATGGGTTTTAAATATTCGTCGTGCCAACTTAATATCTTCAACGACAGGAACGCCCACCTTCTCAGCATAAGCTCTGACTGCAAGTGCTCTCTGGTTTCTCTCGAGTACAGAGATAAATGGAATACCCACCACCTCCATATTGAGATAGATCCCAACCGCAATATGAGTTGGGTTAGCAATAATTACTGCTGATTTTTCAATGTCAGTTTTTATTTGTTCAGACAATAGTTCAGCATGCAGTTCTTTACGCTTATATTTTATTTCCGGATCACCGTCCTGCTCTTTGAATTCTCGTTTAACCTCCTGCTTGTCCATTTTGAGATCTCTTATATGAAGGAAGTACTCGGCAAGCGCATCTAATACAAATACCAATAGCGCGCAGGATAAACATAGATATATTAATGCGCCAAAGAGTTTCCCCCACACTAGGAATATGTGTACGGGCTCAGCATTGAGCTGAGAAAAAACCATATGTTTGTGTTTATTCCAAAATACCATAGCGGCGACGATAAAACTCGTCAGGAAAAGTAAGGTTTTCACGACATCTTTTATTGTACGCAAACTAAATAATTTATTGAAACCGTTAACAGGGTTTAAGGCATTAAAATTCAGTTTCAGCGCTTTACTGGCAAGCAAAAAACCGGTTTGCAATAGCGTTGGAAACACAGAGGCAGCAATACAAAGCAATAGGAAAGGCAAAAATAACTTTAGCCCTGTCCAAAACATCGCTTCAGCATAACCAAGCGCATCGTGAGTAAAACCATTTTCGATGACAAGTCGCCACATGGACATCAACTCAAAGACGCCAGAAAAATTAATCAGGTACTGCACGCCAAGCAATATCAGACAAGCAATGACCAAATCCTTACTTTTAAACGACTGACCTTTTTTCGCCGCGTCTTTTTTCTTTTTGTCAGTCGGCTTTTCCGTTTTACTTCCAGACATAAATTCCCTTTATACTTCAGGTTCACGCTGACGTGATAACCACGACATCACCAGGGCTTTGTTGAATAAATCAGAACTTGTAACGACTGCGCCCCATACGGGTCGATTGTTACGTGATGCGAATACTGTTCGGCATTCCTAATAGCGTGATCCGGTTAAGCACTTTGACCATGGCTATGGCTTCACCCACCTGAGCATCGTAGTCTCTCAGACTTAGATGACC
>NZ_JAHWCO010000600.1:0-3460 GCF_020054415.1 Candidatus Symbiopectobacterium sp.
ACGACAGAGATGCGGCGGTAAAACGGGATAGTACCTCATACACCGTGGAAGGGCTGACCCTGAGAGCGGCAGCGATGGTGCGATTAGACTGGTTGCGCTCAAATTTGAGTTTGAAGATCTGAAGACAAGTCTCCATGGGACCCCTGCTTTTTCATCGTTACCTCCATTTCAGTAGAAACTGCGAATGGAGGGGAGGTTAAAAGAGTTAAGCCCCGGAGTGATCGATACGACGCGAATCAGTGATCGACCTTTCATGCGAAATCGTGATCGATTGTCATGCGAATCACTGAACGATCACGATGCGAATATGCAGGCATCTCGCCCACAGAGACGCCGGATAGATTGAAGCAAGCCCACCATTAGTCAAAAATCAGTGTTGCAAAAATGGGGGTGACCATAGATTTGTCGGCCCGTTTCGTGACAAGGACGAGTACCGTGCTTATCTGACCACGGTAGAACAGCAGCAGGATACCCAATGTTACGTGGTTATCGACACACGCACCGATAACGCGGTGGGCACATTCTCGTTGATGCGCGTTGATGTGAACAACGGTGTTATCGAAGTCGGTTCTGTCGCTTTTTCCTCTGCATTAAAGCGTACCACACTTGCGACAGAAGCGCATTTTCTGCTGATGGGCTATGTCTTCGAACAACTGCACTATCGTCGCTACGAGTGGAAGTGCGATAGCCTGAATGCACCGTCGCGTCGCGCCGCTCTGCGTTTGGGTTTTACTTTTGAAGGTATATTTCGTCAGGCTGTCATTTATAAAGGGCGTACGCGTGACACTGCCTGGTTTTCACTGTTGGATACTGAATGGCCACAACGCAAACTGGATTTTCTCGATTGGCTGGCATAGGGTAACTTCGATACTGAAGGAAAACAGGTCCAATCGCTCGCAGCTATCAGGCTGTCTCGGCTGAAAGAAGGTTCATGAGCAGGATGTAATAGGCGTGGGCGGCTACGAAGTGATAGTATGACTCGGATATGCTTGGGTTGAGAGTATGAGTTGGGGTTGTTGTGAATATTTTACAGATTGTTTTTATCATGTCGATGGTGCTGTTTACCGCGCTGGTATGGTTTTTTGTTAATCGCGCCAGTGTCCGTGCCAATGAAAAGATCCGCTTGCTGCAAGAAATTTTGGAACAGCAACGTATTCAAACCGCGTTGCTTCAGTCGTTAGCGCCTGCCACTGCGGATGTTACGCCATCTGAGCCTGAAACCGTGTTGCATCCATCGGCAGCATCCGCACCAGAATTTGATGCGTTCAACGTTATTAACGAGCGCTGAGACTGACTGCAATAGCTTGGGCGCTCGTCTGCATTGCTTCTACATAGCGCAGGTAACCAACACGACGATGTGCGTATAATAATCAAAAACAGCAAATGGAAAAGTGAATACAACATGGCAGTAGAGAGTGAGCTGGTATTAAAACGGGGATTAAAGAATCGCCATATTCAACTAATCGCTTTAGGCGGTGCGATAGGGACAGGGCTGTTTTTAGGGATCTCGCAGACCATTCAGATGGCGGGACCTTCCGTGCTGTTGGGATACGGTGTCGCGGGTATTATTGCTTTTCTGATCATGCGCCAGTTGGGCGAAATGGTGGTTGAGGAGCCGGTTGCAGGGTCTTTCAGCCACTTTGCCTATAAATATTGGGGCAGCTTTGCCGGTTTCCTCGCAGGTTGGAACTACTGGGCAATGTTTATCCTGGTTGGCATGGCTGAACTCACTGCCGTCGGGATCTACATTCAATATTGGTGGCCTGATGTGCCCACGTGGGTATCAGCGGCGGTATTTTTTATACTGATCAATGCCATCAACCTGGTGAATGTGAAGGTGTATGGTGAAACCGAGTTCTGGTTTGCCATCATCAAAGTCCTGGCTATCCTTGGCATGATTGGATTTGGTGCCTGGTTACTGCTAAGCGGGCAGGGGGGAGAGCAGGCTACGGTATGCAACCTGTTGCAGCATGGCGGCTTTTTCCCGCACGGCATCAGTAGTCTGGTAATGGCGATGGCGGTGATCATGTTCTCTTTCGGTGGATTGGAACTGGTCGGGATCACTGCCGCTGAAGCCGCCGATCCTAAGCGTTCTATCCCGCAAGCGACTAATCAGGTCGTCTATCGCATTCTGATCTTTTATATTGGCTCGCTCGGTATCCTGCTGTCGCTTTATCCATGGCAGAACGTGGTCAGAGGCGGCAGCCCGTTTGTGATGATTTTCCATGCCCTAGACAGCAACGCTATCGCCAATGTGCTGAACATGGTGGTGTTGACTGCTGCGTTGTCGGTATACAACAGTGGGGTCTATTGCAACAGCCGCATGTTATTTGGCCTTGCCACTCAGGGGAATGCGCCACGTTGGTTGTCCCGCGTCAATGGGCGCGGTGTACCAGTCCGGTCCATTGCGCTTTCTGCGCTGGCGACCTCGATTGGTGTGCTGATTAACTATGTTATGCCCGGCAAGGCCTTTGAGCTCCTGATGGCGTTGGTGGTATCAACGCTGGTGATTAACTGGATCATGATTTGTGTGGCGCATCTGCGTTTTCGCCGCGCGATGGACCAGCGCGGCGTAGTGACCCATTTCAAGGCGATTTTCTATCCATATGGCAACTACCTGTGTTTACTTTTCCTGGCTGCCATTCTGGTTATCATGCTAATGACTCCAGGTATCCGGATTTCTGTGTTGTTAATCCCGGTTTGGGTGGGCCTTATCTGGCTGGGTTTTTACCTGTCTCAGCGTCGTAAAGCGGCTGAAATGCTGGCGCATGGCGTGAAAGAATAGCAGTATTAAGCGGGTTTTCTTCTCATCGCCGGTGTCATCATGTAAACGCCGGCGATGAAGTGCACTGAGGTATTATTCGACTTTCGCTACGTCGGTCTTGCCTGCTTTTGCATTGGCAATTGCCGCATTCGCCAGCACGACAAAATCTTCGCTGGAGTGGGTGGCACCAGTTACACCATCAACGTTTTCCGGATTTTGTTTTTCAACCAATCCTTGAGCCAGTTTGACTGTATACTCCTCTGGGTTCGCACCTGTTGCAGCCTTCATCTTCTTATTGTATTCCACATCAGTGGTTTTCAGATGACCGTCTTTTTGGCTGTTGTAGTCAAATTTTACGGCGGCAATCTTTCCGTCTTTGTAAGTCACTTCTACAAACGGTTTCCACCCTTTATCATCGAAATTAACGGTTTCAGCGCGGTATGTACCGTCTTTGATGGCACCATCGGCAGCGTGAAGACCCACAGCGAAAAGGCTTGCCACAACAATGGGTATGAACTTCATTTTCATGGTTTCATCCTCAGTATTCTTATCAGTGGGTCGTGTATTCAATATGTTGATTGCAGTGTGAAATGTCCGGTTTTGGATGTGGAATACAGTGGCTAAAGTTGATGTAAGATGGCCGTTTTGTGAACAGACATCTCCTGTGAAAAAACACGGTTATGGCAAAAGTGGCCA
>NZ_JAHWCO010000429.1:0-2101 GCF_020054415.1 Candidatus Symbiopectobacterium sp.
CAGGTGGGTGAAGCCATGGCCATGGTCAAAGCGCTTAACCGGATCACGCTATTAGGAATGCCGAACAGTATTCGCATCACGTAACAATCGACCCGTATGGGGCGCAGTCGTCACAAGTTCTGATTTATTCAACAAAGCCTTCCACGCCATTTTTTATAGCCGTCGGGATTTCAAGAATGCTGCTATTTTTACTCACAACAGAGTCTTCACCTGATACCTCTTTATTGTATGACGCCAAAATTCGTTCGTGTATTCAACATATTGAATACACGACCATCGCCTGCTGTCCAAGCAGAATTTTAGCCGCTTTACGCTCGATTTTATGGTGTTTGGCAACGCCTTTCTTGAACGCCGGGTGAACCGGCTGGGTGATGTGATGACACTCATCCCCAGCCCGGCCAAGTATACCCGCGTGGGGATCGAACCAGGCGCCTATTGGTATGTCGCCCAGCCTCATAGACCCCACCCGTTTGCGTCAGGCGCGGTGTTCCATCTGCTGGATCCGGATATTAACCAAGAGATTTACGGCGTACCGGAGTACCTGTCCGCCCTGAACTCGGTGTGGCTGAATGAAGCGGCGACGCTGTTTCGTCGCAAGTACTACCTCAATGGCAGCCATGCCTGCTTTATCCTGTACATGAACGATGTGGCGCACAGTCAGGACGATATCGACGCTTTGCGCAAGGCGATGAAGGAATCGAAAGGACCAGGTAACTTCCGTAACCTGTTTATGTATGCGCCGAACGGCAAAAAAGACGGGCTGCAGCTTATCCCGCTGGCAAAGGTGGCAGCGAAGGATGAGTTTATGCACATCAAAAACACCAGCCGGGATGATCAGCTGGCCGCGCAGCGCATCCCGCCACAGCTGATGGGGATTTTACCCAACAATACCGGCGGCTTTGGTGATGTGGAAAAAGCGGCGCGGGTTTTTGCCATCAATGAGCTTGCCCCTCTCCAGCAACGTCTGAGCGAAATTAATGATTGGGTAGGCGAGGAGGTGGTGCGATTTAAGCCTTATGAACTGCTGGATAATGAGGCCGGATAAGCCATCAAAACGGTGCTCACGACAACGCCGAAGACTGCAACACAGGGGTGCAACAAAACGCAACACTTTTTTTGGGAAAAAATCGGTCTGAAAGCCGCGCCGGACAAGGGTTTATAGGGGGTGGATGGGTGCATAAAAAGTGAATAATTAAGTCAACAGCGCGCAGGCGCGGGGGGACTGCGCGCAAAGGGGTCTGGAAGGCAAAATCAACCCGGCTTCTGACCGCATGAAAGCCAGCCTGTGACGCGTTTGTTTTAGGACGAGAAAGCACACTCATCAGTCTAACGCATCACCTTGGGCCGCACAGGCGCTCTGGTGGGGTTTTGGGGATACCGGGATGACGATGAACAGCAGGTATCTTATTAATTTTTATGAATAAACAGGCATTCCGCTTACGCTGGCGGCGGTCAGGGCAAGGCAGAATGCTCGGGCTTTAGGAGAATCAGAATATGGGATGGATAGGCGTTGACCTGGACGGCACGTTGGCCGGGTCACGCACAGGCTAGGGCGCACGCATCGGTAAGCCGGTGAGGATGATGATGTAGCACGTCCGGCGCTGGCTGCGCGCGCAGGGGCTGCCGGTGTTAGCAGTGACGAATATGAAAGACAGCGAGATGTTACAGCTATGGGATGATCGGGCGATCAGGGTGGTAAAAAATACCGGCAAGGTCTGTGCAGGATGGGCTTTGTTGAATAAATAGATCTTATGCTGGCAGTCCAGTGAAACGACGGATCATCACAACGCAAAATCATGCAGTTAGGCCTCATGTGAAAGCTGTACACCTGAGGGGACAAGCATTTTCTACCAAAACTGGCTTGGTAAAACAGCATGAATCACTATTATTCAACAAAGCCATTATGCTGCGTAGCCATAAAGGCTGCGGATTCCCTTGACGTAAAATCAGTATGTTAAATCCAGAGCGTGGTGATGCATCCCGGAGCGATCAGCATTTTAATCCAAAACAGGCGTGTCATAGCAGCATTATTCCCCATTGTTCAACAAAGCCGCGATGAGAGCAAGGATCAGGAAAAACAGACAAGGAAGAAAACACCGAA
>NZ_JAHWCO010000404.1:0-7267 GCF_020054415.1 Candidatus Symbiopectobacterium sp.
CAGCAATGGCTGATTCATCTAGCCATACGGTTAGAGAACCGCGCTGCTTGAGGGCCTTGTTATAAGAGGGCCAGTTGGTGATTTTAAAATTTTGTTTTGCCATGGAGACCTGATTTTGAAACAACTGTGGAGATCTGCTCCGATGATTACCCAAAAGTTCTATTTATTCAACAAAGTCTCGATACGCTATAACTTATTGAATAATAATCTCGGTATTTTTATGCTGCTATTGCACGCTTAGCACGCGAGCGGGCTCAATACGGCTGGCGCGCCGCGCCGGATACCAACTGGCCAACAAGCTCAACACCACGGCTGTGAGCAGTACCAAAACCACATCCATCATGTGCAATTCTGACGGCAGAAAATCGATAAAATAGATATCGCCCGACAAAAAATGGTGTCCGGTCAGCGATTCAATCCCGCGCATGATCGCACTCAGTTGTAACGTCGCCACCACCCCGATCACGGCACCGATCACACAGCCAAGCAGACCTGCCAGTAGTCCATACCAGATGAAAATGGCACGGATCAGCCTGTCGCTCGCCCCCAAGGTGCGCAATACGGCAATATCGCTGCTTTTGTCTTTCACCGCCATCACCAGCGTGGAAACAATGTTAAAACAGGCAACGCCAATCACCAGTACCATCGCTAAATACATGATAGTCCGAATCATCTGGATGTCGCGGTACATGTAACCGTAGGTGCCAATCCAGTCACGAATATAGATATAGGTGTCGGTCACTTTCCCCACGTCACGCACCAGTTTGCTGGCGGCAAACACGTCATCGACCTTTATGGCAATGCCGCTGACATCATCACCCATGTCAAGATACTGCTGCGCGTCAGCCAACGGGATCAACGCCAGACTGTGATCGAGTTGCCCGCTAAGTTGCAGAATACCGCTCACGTGCAGGCGAATGCGCTTCGGCTGCAACAGCTTCATTTGCGGATCGCTATTGGGGATCATCACCGTCACCCAATCCCCGGTTTTCACCTCAAGCGCCTGCGCAACGCCCTTGCCGAGAATAACCTGCTGCTCACCTGCTTTGAAATTGGCCCACGCATTTCCTGTCACAAACGTTGGCAAAGTACTGAGGCGTTGTTCCTGTTGCGGATCGAAGCCTTTCATCTGTATCGCGCGCAGTCTAGCACCGCTCTCCAGCAGCCCAGTAAAATGCACATAGGGCGCAGCGGCAACGATACCAGGCACCTGCTCAATTTTAGGCAGCATGTTCTGCCAGCCGGTGAAGGGCGGATTGACCGGTTCCATTTCACCATGAGGCACCACAGCCAAAATACGATTTTTCAATTCACGTTCGAAGCCGTTCATCGCACTGAGGCCGACGATCAGCACCGCCACACCGAGCGCAATACCGATGGTGGAGATCACCGAAATCAGGGAAACCATGCCACCGCGCCGACGGCCACGGCTAAAACGCAGCCCAATCAGCAGGGAGAGCGGGGGAAAACTCATTGCGCTGCTCCCATCAGGGTTAACTCTTGCTGAAGTTGCCCGTCACGCATCTCCAACTGGCGACGCAAACGCGCAGCCAGCGACAAATCGTGAGTCACCACCAGAAACGCGGTGCCCTGACGCACGTTTAACTCGCCCAGCAGTTCAAAAATGGTATCAGCCGTGCGCTGATCGAGGTTACCCGTAGGCTCATCCGCCAGCACCAGCGACGGGTTATTCACCAACGCGCGGGCGATGGCCACGCGCTGACGCTCCCCGCCGGACAATTCGCTGGAACGGTGCTCGCGCCGTGCATCCAGACCCACGGCGGCCAGCATAGAGCGCGCCTGATCCTGCGCCTGCGCAGGCGGCGTGTTGCCAATCAGCAGTGGCATCGCCACATTTTCCAACGCGGTGAAATCCTGCAATAAATGGTGAAACTGGTAGATAAAGCCCAGTTCACGGTTGCGCAGCGCCGATTTAGCGGCGGCGGAGAGCACACTGAGCGCCTGACCTTTGAAGATAACATCACCCGTGGTGGGCGCATCCAGCCCGCCAAGCAGATGCAACAGGGTACTTTTCCCCGAACCGGAACTACCGACAATCGCCATCATTTCGCCGGCCTGCATGCTGAATGTCACATGACGCAGCACTTCGGTGGACAGCTTCCCTTCCTGGTAGGTCTTGCACAGATCATTACATTGCAACAACAGGGAATCATTCATAGCGTAAAGCCTCTGCGGGATGAACGGCGGCGGCGCGCCAGGAAGGATAAAGGGTAGACAGCAGGGCAACGATAATCGCCACTAGCGCGATGGTCAGCACCTGCACCGCATCAATATGAACGGGTAGAGCGGCACCATCCAGCAACAGCCCCAATGCCGGGATCAGCGTATTAAGCTGGCTAGCCAACAGCGCACCGAGCACTGCGCCCAGCAGAGCACCAACCACCCCGGCGCTTCCCCCCTGTGCCATAAACACCGCCATAATCTGGCGTTGGGTCAGCCCCTGCGTTTGCAAAATGGCCACCTCACCCTGCTTTTCCATCACCAACAACCCTAACGACGTAATGATATTGAACGCCGCGACGGCGACGATCAGGCTCAACAACAGCCCCATCATATTTTTTTCCATGCGAACGGCCTGAAACAGTTCGCCCTTGCGCTCACGCCAATCTTTCATCACCAACCCTTGTGGTACCGGCTGCGCACTGAACGCCACAATATCCAACGGTTTTTCCAGCCACAGGCGCCAACCGGTTATGTGCCCGGTCGGGTAACGCATCAGACGCGACGCATCCTGCTGATTCACCAGCATCTGGTAACCATCCACTTCACTACCTGCGGCAAAGGTACCTGCTACGGTAAACAAGCGCTGACTGGGAATGCGCCCCATTGGCGTGATTTGACTGGCACCGGTGACCATAATACGCAGTTGTTCACCACGTTTGACCCCAAGTTGAGAGGCCAACTGCTCGCCAAGGATCACCTGGTATTCACCCGCTTGAAGTTGAGTGAGAGAGGTATTTTTCAAAAAACGCGACAAAGGCTCGGGTTCATCGGGATTAATGCCCAGCATGACTCCGACTGCTACACTGCGCGCGCTTTGCAACACCACTTCGCCCGTGGTGATTGGCGCTATGCGCGTTATGCCCTGTAGGGTGCTCAACGATGATGCAGGCAATGCCTGTGGGTCAAGTGAACCGCTCGCTGTGTTCACCACCGCTTGTGGCATCAACCCTAGGATGCTCTCCTCAAGCTCCTGTTCAAATCCGTTCATCACCGACAATACGGTCACCAGCGCCATGACACCTAACGTGATGCCAATGGCCGATAACCAGGAGACAAATCGCCCAAAGCGATCCGATGCTCGCCCACGCATATAACGCAGGCCAATAAATAAAGCGACAGGTTGATACATGAAATCCGTCTGGATAAGGTTGCTAAAGCAAAGTGATCAAGGATAATAAAGGGTCATATCACTTTATGGAACCCTACCCCGCTTTCTACACTGCTTTTTCTTATGCTGGAACGGGGCAACACCAGATATTCGGAATATGCCTGAAAAAAATCGCTATGCTCTTCCCGTAAAAGCGGGTGAACAACGTCTGTTAGGCCAACTAACCGGCGCTGCCTGTGCCGTTGAGTGTTCCGACATCATTGAACGCCACGCCGGGCCGGTTGTACTTATCGCACCCGATATGCAAAACGCGCTGCGGCTACGCGATGAACTTCAGCAGTTTACGGCGCATCCGGTCACTACGTTGTCTGACTGGGAGACGCTGCCTTACGACAGTTTCTCGCCGCATCAAGAGATCATCTCGGCGCGTCTCTCCACACTGTATCACCTCCCTGAAATGACCCGCGGCGTACTGGTGTTGCCAGTCAATACGCTAATGCAGTTGGTGTGCCCGCACACCTTCCTGCACGGCCATGCGTTGATGGTGAAAAAAAGACAACGCCTGTCGCGCGATAAACTGCGCGCGCAGTTGGAGCAGGCAGGCTATCGCAGTGTCGACCAGGTAATGGAACACGGGGAGTTTGCCACGCGCGGTGCGCTGCTGGACCTCTTCCCCATGGGCAGTGAAGAACCCTACCGCATCGATTTTTTCGATGATGACGTAGATAGCCTGCGCGTATTTGATGTTGATAACCAGCGCACGTTGCACGAAGTGGCACAAATCAGCCTGCTACCTGCGCATGAATTTCCTACCGACAAAAATGCCATCGAACGCTTTCGCATCCAATGGCGCGAAACCTTTGAAGTGCGTCGTGATGCCGAGCATATTTATCAACAGGTCAGCAAAGGCACCTTGCCTGCGGGCATTGAATATTGGCAACCACTGTTTTTTGAACAGCCGCTCAGCACGCTGTTCAGCTATCTCCACAGCAATACGCTGCTGGTTAATACAGGCGATCTTGAAGCAAGCGCTACCCGCTTTTGGGCCGATATTCAACAACGTTTTGAAAGCCGCCGCGTAGACCCGATGCGTCCTCTGTTAACGCCGGACACCTTGTGGTTGCGAGTCGATGCGTTGTTCAGCGAACTGAAAGCTTGGCCGCGCGTTCAGCTCAGCAAAGAAACGCTGACGGAAAAAGCAGCGCACCGCAACCTCGGTTACCAAACGCTGCCGGACATCGCCATCCAGCATCAGCACAAAGCGCCGCTGGATGCACTGCGACGTTTTTTGGAAGGTTTTACCGGACAGGTGATCTTTTCCGTTGAAAGCGAGGGGCGTCGTGAAACCCTTCAGGAATTACTGGCACGCATCAAACTGGCACCAGCGCCAATTACCCGGTTGGATCAGGCGGACAAACCCGGCGCTTATCTGATTATCGGTGCCAGCGAGCACGGTTTTATCGACACGCTGCGCCAACGCGCCTTGATTTGTGAAAGCGATCTGCTCGGTGAACGCGTTGCACGTCGACGTCAGGACAGCCGTCGCGCCATTAATACCGATACACTGATCCGCAACTTGGCCGAACTGCATCCGGGCCAGCCGGTGGTGCATCTGGAGCACGGCGTTGGGCGTTACGTCGGCCTCACGACGCTGGAAGCCGGTGGCATCACCGCAGAGTACATGATCCTGACCTACGCAGGGGAAGATAAACTCTATGTTCCGGTTTCGTCATTGCACCTCATCAGCCGTTATTTCGGTGGTGCCGATGAAAATGCACCATTACACAAACTGGGCGGCGATGCTTGGTCACGTGCGCGGCAAAAAGCGGCAGAGAAAGTACGCGATGTGGCAGCCGAACTACTGGATATCTACGCGCAGCGCGCAGCGAAAAGCGGATTTTCCTTTCAGCACGATCGCGAACAATACCAACTTTTCTGCGATGGGTTCCCGTTCGAAACCACGCCGGATCAAGCGCAAGCCATCAATGCCGTACTGAGCGATATGTGTCAGCCGCTGGCAATGGACCGGCTGGTATGCGGTGACGTCGGCTTCGGTAAAACAGAAGTTGCGATGCGCACCGCGTTCCTCGCGGTGGAAAACCACAAACAGGTAGCCGTGCTGGTGCCGACCACTCTGCTGGCACAACAGCATTACGACAATTTCCGCGACCGCTTTGCCAATTGGCCCATTCGTATCGAAATGCTCTCCCGTTTCCGCAGTGCCAAAGAACAGACGCAGGTGCTGGAACAAACGCAGGAAGGCAAGGTAGACATTCTGATTGGCACCCACAAACTGCTGCAAAGTGACGTGCACTGGCGCGACCTTGGGCTGCTGATTGTGGATGAAGAGCACCGCTTTGGCGTGCGCCACAAGGAGCGTATCAAAGCGATGCGTGCCAACGTGGATATCCTGACGCTGACCGCCACACCGATCCCACGTACTCTGAACATGGCGATGAGCGGGATGCGCGATCTCTCGATTATTGCCACACCGCCCGCGCGCCGT
This sequence comes from Candidatus Symbiopectobacterium sp., assembly GCF_020054415.1. Classification (NCBI taxonomy): domain Bacteria; kingdom Pseudomonadati; phylum Pseudomonadota; class Gammaproteobacteria; order Enterobacterales; family Enterobacteriaceae; genus Symbiopectobacterium; species Candidatus Symbiopectobacterium sp. The sequence goes on from NZ_JAHWCO010000404.1 coordinate 5,859, forward strand.
CTGGCGGTAAAAACCTTTGTTCGCGAATACGATGACCTGTTGGTGCGTGAAGCGATGCTGCGTGAAATTCTGCGCGGCGGACAGGTTTATTACCTCTACAACGACGTAGAAAACATCGAGAAAGCAGCTCAACGCCTGGCGGAGTTGGTGCCTGAAGCGCGCATCGCGATTGGTCACGGCCAAATGCGCGAACGGGATCTGGAACGGGTAATGAGCGATTTCCATCATCAGCGTTTTAATGTGCTGGTGTGCACAACCATCATCGAAACCGGCATCGATATTCCCAGCGCCAACACCATCATCATTGAGCGCGCAGACCATTTCGGTTTGGCACAGTTGCACCAGTTGCGCGGGCGCGTCGGACGTTCGCACCATCAGGCCTATGCTTATCTGCTGACGCCAAATCCGAAGGCGATGAGTACCGATGCGCACAAACGTCTGGAAGCCATCGCATCACTGGAGGATTTGGGTGCAGGCTTTGCACTGGCAACCCATGATTTGGAGATTCGCGGCGCGGGTGAACTGCTTGGCGAAGATCAAAGCGGGCAAATGACAACCGTCGGTTTTTCACTCTATATGGAACTGCTGGAAAGCGCGGTCGATGCGCTCAAAGCAGGGCGCGAACCCTCTTTGGAAGATCTGATCAGCAGTCAAACCGAGGTGGAATTACGCCTACCGTCCTTGCTGCCGGAGGCCTTTATCCCTGACGTCAACACGCGACTGTCATTCTACAAGCGCATTGCCAGCGCCAAGGACGATAGCGCATTGGAAGAGCTGAAAGTGGAACTTATCGATCGCTTTGGTACCCTGCCGGATGCCACGCGCCATCTGTTGCAGATTGCCGCGCTGCGCCAGCACGCGCAATCTCTGGGCATCAAACGTATCGAGGGCAACGAAAAAGGAGGATTTATCGAGTTCAGTGCCCATAACAGGGTCGATCCTGCACACCTGATTGGCCTGTTACAGCGCGATCCTCGCGTCTATCGTTTGGATGGCCCTACCCGCTTGAAATTTATTAAAGACCTCAGCGAAAGGCCAGAGCGTATCGATTTCATTGCTGGACTTCTGACTGACATGGCTCAGCACACCTTGGCGGCATAACCCTGCACAGTGGTGACTACTATCGCTTAGCCACCACTGTGTGCGGGGTTGGATATAACGTAAACACACTGCACTAAAACTGACGTTAGGGAGACTATAACGTCAGCAAAAGGCCCATGCTGTACTAGTTGGAAACAGTGCGGGTAAAAAATTTAAACTTATAAATTCCCGGTCGTGTATTCAATGAGTTGATGTAGCATCAAACGTAGTACTCGCGTTCGATGTAAGTACCGATGATCCTATCGTGCATTTCGGATGATTTTGAATATCCGGGCGTCTTGCGATTGAGCCGTTGCAATCGGTTACGC
>NZ_JAHWCO010000410.1:0-2628 GCF_020054415.1 Candidatus Symbiopectobacterium sp.
CAGGTGGGTGAAGCCATGGCCATGGTCAAAGCGCTTAACCGGATCACGCTATTAGGAATGCCGAACAGTATTCGCATCACGTAACAATCGACCAGTATGGGGCGCAGTCGTTACAAGTTCTGATTTATTCAACAAAGCCGGTTATAGGGGTTATTTTTTACTAATGGATTCGAATTTTTCATGCAGGGATTTGGGGTATAGCTCCGTGTAAACCTGCCATAAAACGTTTAGTGAGCGATGACCGGTGACCTGGGCCACTTCTTCTATACTGAACCCAGCCTCGAACAGACGGCTGGCTCCTTCACGGCGCAGGTCGTGGTAGCGCAAGTCCTCAATACCGAGGGCGTTCCTGACGCGTTGAAACCCCGCCGTTACGGAACGGGAGTTATACGGGAAAATTAACTCGCTGGTTTTGGGCTGGCACTGCACTATGTTCCAGGCTTCGCCGAGCAGCGGAACCAGCATATGGTTACCTGATTTTTTGCGCGGATCTTTTCTGTCTCTGAACAGTACGGCTTTTTGTTTTTCGTCCACGTCTTCCCAACGGATTTTGCACACTTCGCCCACCCGCATACAACTGAGGATCGAAAAGTTCAGAATATCAACGAAGGGGATTTTTGCCGCGATGTGTTCGCTTCTGGACTCAAGCCCTGCCAGCAGTTTATCCAGTTTATCACTAACCGGGCGGCGGCTGCGTCGCCTGGATTTGCCAATCAGCCCCATCTGGAGCAGTAGCGGCCTTGCATCGGTTGCGGGGTTGGTTGTGTAGTCGATACCGTAGAAAGGTTTGGCGGACGCCAGAACGGAAGAAAGGTAACTCACATCGTGGTTAACAGTAGAAGGGCCAGCACCAGCACCGTTTCTCTGGCGGCAGTGCTCAATGACGTGGCTGGTTGAAAGGTCTGTAAGGGGGGATTTCGGCTATGTCACAGTCCAGCAACATATCCAGTACATAGCGTTTTGTGCGTCCGGCTTTGCCTCCGAGGTTGGGATCATTGATGTAGCATTTTAGCAGATCGCCAACGGCCATTTTGTTTAAGTCGTTGGCAGTCGGCACCCCATTTGTTTCCAGTTCAGCAACCCTGCCAGCACCCCACGTTTTAGCATGAGCCTGTTTGCTGAATGTCCGGTTTTCCCGGTAGAGATATTTCCCACCTTCTTTTACGCCCACGGTGCAGCGGTAGCGTAAAGTCCCATCGGCGCGTTGACGTTTTTCTATGCTATAGTAGGCCATGCTTTTCCTTTACCTTCGTTCAGCACCCCATAAACAAGGGGTGCTGTTGGGGGTGCTGATAAAGAAAAAATACGACATAAAGACAAAAAATGCACGAAAATAAAGAAACAACCAACCCCCGTCAATTCAGCGAAAATAGCAGCGCAGCGCCAAAATACGCAGCTCACCGCTTCTCTGTTGCCCCGATGCTCGATTGGACCGATCGTCATTGCCGTTATTTCCACCGCCAACTGACCCGTCAAACGCTGCTGTACACCGAGATGGTCACGACCGGCGCCATTATTCACGGTAAGGGCGATTATCTGGGTTACAGTGATACCGAGCATCCGGTGTCGTTACAGTTGGGCGGCAGCGATCCTGCTGCGCTGGCGCAGTGCGCGCAGTTGGCAGAGCAGCGCGGCTACGATGAGATCAATCTCAACGTCGGCTGCCCTTCGGACCGCGTGCAGAATGGACGCTTTGGTGCCTGCCTGATGGCAGAAGCAGAACTGGTGGCGGATTGCATCAAAGCGATGCGCGATCGGGTATCGATCCCGGTTACGGTGAAAACTCGCATCGGAATCGACGATCAGGATAGCTACGCTTTCCTGTGCGATTTTGTTCACACCGTGTCCGAGCGCGGCCAGTGCGATACCTTTATTATCCACGCGCGCAAAGCCTGGCTTTCAGGCCTGAGTCCAAAAGAGAATCGCGAGATCCCTCCGCTGGATTATCCACGCGTCTATCAGCTCAAGCGCGATTTTCCGGCATTGACCATCGCCATTAATGGCGGTGTGAAAACGCTGGAAGAGGCAAAAAACCATTTGACGCAGCTCGATGGGGTGATGATGGGACGCGAAGCCTATCAAAATCCCGGCCTGCTACTGGATGTCGATTCGCAACTGTTCGGTATTGATGCCCCCGCCGTCAGCCCGTTTAGCGTGTTGGAAGCGATGTATCCCTACATTGAGCGTGAGCTGACCAACGGAACCTATTTGGGCCATATCACCCGCCATATGCTGGGCTTGTTCCAAAGTATTCCCGGCGCGCGTCAATGGCGCCGTCATTTAAGCGAAAATGCCCACAAACCCGGCGCTGGCATCCCGGTGGTGGAAGCGGCACTGGCGCTGGTACGCGATCTCGCGGCATAAAAAACACCAACTGTTAGTAAAAATAGCCACAAACTATTGCCCACACTGACATTCCATTCTGATAAATCAATACGTTATCAGAAGGGGAAGGTTGGCATACTTCTTGTGATACCTCCCACAGAACGGGTCGTGTATTCAATGAGTTGATGTAGCATCAAACGTAGTACTCGCGTTCGATGTAAGTACCGATGATCCTATCGTGCATTTCGGATGATTTTGAATATCCGGGCGTCTTGCGATTGAGCCGTTGCAATCGGTTACGCA
>NZ_JAHWCO010000242.1:0-11991 GCF_020054415.1 Candidatus Symbiopectobacterium sp.
GCCATAAAGGCTGCGGATTCCCTTGACGTAAAATCAGTATGTTAAATCCAGAGCGTGGTGATGCATCCCGGAGCGATCAGCATTTTAATCCAAAACAGGCGTGTCATAACAGCATTATTCCCTATTATTCAACAAAGCCACCTCCGGCATCAAGATCACCCATCGCTGGCTCCCCAGCAATGAACGCGGGCTTCCCACCGCCATCATCAATACTGGCTCACAGATCGCCAACGCCGTTGCACCGCCGATCCTGACCATCCTGTTGTTGACGCTGGGCTGGCGCGGCATGTTTATCGCCATCGGTTTGGCGGGTATCTCGATTCTGCTGGTGTGGCTGAAGCTGTACCGTAACCCGACGCCCGCAGAAGAAGTGCAGATCCACGGCGAAGCGGAAGCCGCTGAGGCGCAACAAGCGAATCAACCCAAAGCAGGCTGGGGCTCTCTGTTCAAACACAAAACCACCTGGTTCATGATTCTGTGAAATTTCTCCATCATGTTCACCATTTGGGTGTACCTGACCTAGTTGCCAAGTTATCTGGAAAGATCGCTCGGCTTCAGCCTGATGAAAACCGGCTGGGTGGCCTCCATCCCGTTCTTTGCCGGGATCATGGGCGTGTTGGTGGTTGGCGTGATTTCCGACCGATTGATTCGTCGCGGCACTAACACCATTACCGCACGTAAAATCCCGATCGTGTGCGGTGCAGCACTGGCCGCCTGCTTCGTGGCACCGATCCCCTTCGTGCACGACACCACGTTGTGTATCGCGCTGCTGTCACTGGGCTACTTCTGTTCTCAGATGCCGTCTGGGGTCATCTGGACATTGGCAACAGATATTGCACCGAAATCGCAGGTGGCTTCTCTGGGTGCCATCCAGAACTTCGGTGGATTCCTAGGCGCTGCCAGTGCGCCGATCGTCACCGGCATTATTCTTGATGCAACGGGCACCTTCACCAACGTCTTCCTGTTTGGTGCCTTCCTGTTAATGCTGGGAGCCATCAGCTACGGCTTCTTTGTGAAAAAACCGCTTCAGACCGCGGAATAACCTTGCCCTATCCCGACGCGTCATTGCGTCGGGATGTTTCACTTCACGCGTTGTCCGACTCTGCCGCCACATTTTGTGGAAAATCACGCTGCCAGGCTTCATAACCGCCATCCACGCTGTATACCGTCTCAAACCCCAGGCTCAACAGGTACTGTGCCGCATTACGGCTGCTAATGCCGTGATAGCACATCACCATCACCGGTTGATCGAGTTCTGCTTCACGCACAAAATCAGACAGCGTTTCATTCGTCAGGTGCACCGCCTGCGGCACATGTCCGGTGGCGTAACTTTGCGCATCGCGGACATCCACCATCACGCCGTGTTTCTGCCAGCGCTCATGGGCTTGCTCAATGCTGAGACACTCAAACTGTTCCATACGAATACCACCTCGAGACAAAGAAAACAGGCATTAAGGCACAGCGCACGCCAATGTGAGAGAGATGCTACTGTTTCAGTAAGGTAAGTCAATCGTCACATTTCTGTAATAAAAAATTTTTCGTTATGCGAAAAAATAGTCATGATGAGAAAGATCGCCTTTTCACGCATCCGTTACGCGTGTCATGTGCGAATGTGTCATTCACTCACCAAGAGCATCACCGTGTATTTACAACGAAAAGCCCTGTTTTGTCTCCCGCTGTTACTGCCCGCAGCGCTCACTTTCCCCGCCGCCGCACAGGATGGCTACACGCTCGAACAGGTCGTGGTATTTAGTCGTCACGGCCTGCGCGCCCCATTAGCCAGCCCAAGTAGCGCACTCGGCAAGGTCACGCCGGATGCCTAGCCACAGCGGGATACCCCCAGCAGTTACCTGACCACGCGCGGTGGCGTATTGGAAGCCTATTTCTGCCACTATTTTAGCGAATGGTTGGTGGATAACCGCCTACTGGCCGCCGATACCTGCCCGACGGATAAAGACGTCTCGTTCTATGCCAACAGTCTGCAACGCGCCATCTTCACAGCACAATATTTCGCAGTGGGTGCGTTTCCGGGTTTTCTGGTGCCGGTAGTGCACAAAGAAAAATTGGGCACGATGGATGCCACCTTTAACCCGATCATCCGCAACGACAGCACCACGTTTAAACAACAGGCCATCGATTCCATTAATCAAAAAGCCGGTGAAGGTGGGGTGAAAGGGCTTAATGAGCGGCTGAAACCTGTATACCAACAGATGGAGGAGATCATTCGCTACAAGGATTCCGCCAACTGCAAGCAGGATAAACAGTGCGACCTGATGGCACAGGAAACTGACGTGAAGATTGAGGCTGGCAAAGAGCTAGGTGTGGTTGGCCCGCTGAGAACCTGCACCTCAATTGCTGATGCCTTTATCCTGCAATACTACGAAGGCACTCTGATTAACAAGATCGGCTGGGGACGCATCAAAGATGAGAAACAACTGGCTGATTTGGTGTCGATCAAAGAGTACTACAACAGCGTAGTGTTTAGCGCCACGGTGGTTGCCAAAGCCGTCTCGGCCAATCTGGTCAAAGCGTTGGCCGGTTCGTTTGGCGAGCAACAGCCCAAATTCACCTTCCTGGTCGGTCACGATTCAAACGTTGCATCGCTGTTCTCCGCACTGGGCGTGAAACCGTACCATCTGCCGCACCAATTGGAAACCACGCCGATTGGCGGCAAAGTCGTGTTCCAACGCTGGCGTGATAACACAAGTAACAAGGCGCTGTTGAAAGTGGAATACGCGTATCAATCGACTGAACAGCTCGCTACGCTGGCACCGCTTAACCGCGCCAATCCCCCACAGAGGGTGACGCTAACGCTTAGCGAATGTCCAACCAATGACAAAGGCTTCTGCCCATTTGAGGACTTCGAGCGCATCACGACTGCGCTTGCAAAATAAGCTATTTGGGGAAAACCTTGGTGCCGCATCTCTGTGAGTATCGTGAGTATTTCGTGCGCGTGAACCAAAGTAGTTATCTGCAACCGTTGCAGTACGCGCCCGACACGAGGCGCTCAATCGCCACCGCCTCGTGACTCTAGGCTTTTCGCGGAGCATCACGCCGCTACGCGGTGCCTTCGGCGTTCGTGCCCGCTTTCGGTCCGTCCCCGACGCGTTCCAGACGCGGCGGGGACTTTCGCTGCATCCATGCCGCTCACCCGGCGGCCACGCCCACCTCAGCGTGATTTTTTACGCGAGTGCAATCAAAAGACAAAAAATCGTCTTCTTTAGTACGTGGTGTTACACCAGCATCACCTCAACACCTTGCGCTCGCAGTTGCTCTACAATAGCGGCGTCAGCCTGTTTCCCAGTGATCACCACATCAATCTGATCGGCACGGCTGAACAGCATGCCCGCACGTTGGCCCACCTTGCTGCTGTCCAATACCACCGCCAGTTTACCAACGTAGCTCAACATCTTTTGCTCCGCCATCGCCGTCAGCATATCGGTTTTGTACAGCCCTTCCGGCGTCAGCCCTTTGCCGCTGGTGAACATCCAGTGACCGGCATACAGGCTCGCATCTCCTTCCTGAGGTGCCAGAGTGATCGATTGGCTCTTGTTGTACTGTCCACCCATAATCACCACGCTTTCGTGCTCTTGCTCAATCAGGAAATTCGCCAATGGCAGATAGTTGGTAATCACCTGAATATCACGCCCGACAATCTCACGCCCCAACAGAAACGCCGTTGAACCGCAGTTAATCACCACGCTTTCACCGGGATTACACAGCGCGGCCGCTGCCTGCGCAATGCGCATCTTCTCATCCAGATTCTGCGCCTGATAGACACTGAGCGGCGTCCAGGCCGGGCGCGGCAGGTTAACGGCCTCAGCGCCGTTGCGCACCTTACGCAATTTACCCAATTCATTAAGTTTGTTGATATCGCGTCGCGCTGTGGCGGGGGAAACGTCAAAATTCACGATCAGATCGGAGACGGTGAGTTGCCCCTGGCGTTGCAGAAAATCAATGATGGCATGATGGCGCTGAGATTCAGTCATAGGTCGTCCGGTAACAAGAAGTGGCGCGTCATGGCGTCGGCGTGAAAAGTTTACATCATAACTTATCATAAATGCGCAGCAATCATCATATGCCCTAAATAATTAGACTGTAAGTATAACGGGCATAGCGCGACGTGTTTGCCACGTCGCGCACAACATCGCACATTACAGGAAAGATTTGAACGGCAGATCGGGTTCCATGGTGAAGCAGTCGTCAAAGCCGCGCGGGTAGTGGTATTCCAGATTATCTTTGTCCAACGGCCAGGTAAATTTGCCACCAACTTGCCAGATAAAGGGTTTGAAACCGTATTGCAGGCGGTCTTTTTTCATCTCCCACAGCACGCGAATCTCCTGCGGATCGGCCTGAAAATTCGACCAGATATCATGGTGGAAAGGAATAACCACCTTGGCATTCAACGCCTCGGCCATGCGCAGCATATCCGCGCTGGTCATCTTGTCGGTAATACCGCGCGGATTTTCCCCGTATGAGCCCAACGCCACGTCAACGTCATACTCATTACCATGTTTCGCGTAGTAGTGGGAGTAGTGGGAATCACCGCTGTGATAGAGATTGCCACCCGGGGTTTTGAACAGGTAGTTCACTGCGCGCAGATCCATGCCATCCGGTAACACACCCGCCGCTTTTTGCTCCACTGGCAAGGTGATCAACGCGGTGTGATCGAACGCATCTAACGCATGGATTTCAATATCTTTAATGCGAATCACCGAACCCGGTTTCACTACGATGCAACGCTCGCGCGGCACGCACCACCCCACCCAGAGATCCACGCTGCTCTGTGGACCAATAAAGGGAACCTCCGGGCTGCAATTTTTCAGCACCGCGGCGGCCACATTGACGTCAATGTGGTCGTTATGGTCGTGCGTCGCCAAAATAGCATCCACCTGGCGGATGGCGAACGGGTTCAGCACAAACGGCGTGGTGCGCAAGTTAGGTTGCAATTTTTTCACCCCAGCCATGCTCTGCATCTATTTCCCGTTTTTCATCAATTTGTTACAGTGAGTCTTCTTGCCTGTGCCGCACCAGAAATCGACACAAATATTGGCCGCACCCTCTGATTTCAACCAAATCCCGGTACAGCCCAGCCACCACATGGCGAAGGTGCCAGCGGCAACCTGCTCTTGTTCGATCTCTTCATTCAACCAAGTTCCCCATTCCGGGAAGGTGCTCAGGATCTAGGATTCTCGGGTAATGGTTTCTATCTTACTCATGGCGTGATCTCATCATTAATCGGCAATTAAATAAATCATAAACGATCATAAAAAGATTAAATTAGACAACTTAATGACAATACATCACCATTAAAATGCACTTACAATCATTTTAAGTGATAAAAAATCATGAAAAATCACATCCAGATCAAATAACAAGAAAGAATAAAAACCTAATAAACTGAATAATATAAAAATAAAATGTGATTAATGAATGATCTTAAGTGCCATGAGAATTGCGAGTTTAATCACAAGAAATCAATAAAAATCTCAATACAATTACTAGTGATTACTGAAGTCCCTACGCCCGGTTATATCAGCCACCAGGCCACGCTCGTCAGCCGGTCGCGATGGCAGGCAGTAGCAGTAAAACGGTAACAATAAAAATCGATTGGAGTGTTCTATGGAAACTCTCTACAACATCTTCACCATTTTCTTTAATCAGGTCATGACCGATGCCCCCTTGCTGCTGGGCATTGTGACCTTTCTCGGCTACTTGCTGTTGCGCAAAGGCTCCACGGTGATCATCAAAGGCACCATCAAGACGATCATCGTCTTTATGCTGTTACAGGCAGGCTCCGGCATCCTGACTGGCACGTTCAAACCCGTGGTCGCCAAGATGTCAGAGGTGTACCACATTAACGGTGCTATCTCTGACACCTATGCCTCGATGATGGCCACCATAGAACGCATGGGCAACGCTTACAGTTGGGTCGGCTATGCGGTGCTGTTGGCGCTGAACATTGTGTATGTCCTGCTACGCCGCATCACCGGCATTCGCACCATTATGCTCACTGGCCATATCATGTTTCAGCTGGCGGTGTTCTTCTATATTCTCGGTTACCCGATGTGGACCACCATCCTGTGCAGCGCCGTGCTGGTGTCGCTCTATTGGGGGATCACCTCCAACATGATGTACAAGCCGACGCAGGAAGTGACCGACGGCTGTGGTTTCTCCATCGGCCACCAGCAACAGTTTGCTTCCTGGCTCGCCTACAAGCTCGCCCCCTATCTGGGTAAAAAAGAAGAGAGTGTCGAAGATCTGAAGCTGCCCGGCTGGTTGAATATCTTACATGACAACATCGTCTCTAACGCCATCGTGATGACCGTGTTCTTTGGCGCAATCCTGTTGTCATTCGGTATCGATACGGTGCAGAGGATGGCAGGTAAAACCCACTGGACCGTCTATATCCTGCAAACCGGTTTTCAATTCGCCGTTGCTATTTTCATCATCGTGCAGGGCGTACGCATGTTCGTTGCCGAGCTGTCCGAAGCCTTTAACGGCATATCTCAGCGTCTGATCCCCGGTGCGGTACTGGCGATCGACTGCGCCGCCATCTACAGCTTTGCCCCAAATGCAGTGGTATGGGGCTTTATGTGGGGCACCATCGGTCAGTTGATCGCTGTTGGCATTCTGATTGGGATTGGCTCGCCCATCATGATCATCCCCGGCTTTATCCCGATTTTCTTCTCCAACGCCACCATCGGCGTGTTTGCCAACCACTTTGGCGACTGGTGCGCGGCGCTCAAGATCTGTCTGGTGATGGGGATGATTGAGATTTTTGGCTGCGTATGGGCGGTAAAACTCACCGGACTGTCGGCCTGGATGGGCATGGCGGACTGGTCAATTCTGGCACCGCCGCTGATGCAGGGCATGACGCTGGGCCTGTGGTTTATAGGCGTGGTGATCCTCATCGCTGTGGCCTACATGTACTTTGCCAGCCGCTCACTGCGCGCTGAAGAAGATGCGGAAAAACAACTCGCGCAAACCACCGCGCAATGACGCAGGAGAAAGCACCATGACAGTTAGGATTCTGGCCGTATGCTGCTGTGGGCAAGGCAGTTCCATGATCGTGAAGATGAAGGTGGATCAGTTCCTGACCCAACAGGGGGGGGGGGGGAACACACCGTCAACAGCTGTGCCGTCGGGGAATATAAAGCAGAACTGAGCGGTGCTGACATCATTATCGCTTCAACCCACGTGGAGGATGAGATTACCGTGAGCGGCAACAAGTATGTCGTCGGCGTGCGCAATATGCTCTCTGCCGCCGATTTTGGTCCCAAGCTGATGGAGGTGATCAACGCCCACTTCCCTCAGGATGTCAAAGCGTAAGGAGTTTCCATGAAACTGCGCGATTCTCTGCTGGAAAACCGGTCAATCCGCCTGCAAGCGGAAGCCACCACCTGGCAGGAAGCGGTCAAAATTGGCGTCGATCTGCTGGTGGACGCCGACGTGGTCGAGCCGCGTTACTACTAGGCCATTCTCGATGGAGTAGAGCGTTTTGGCCCCTATTTTGTGATAGCTCCCGTGCTTGCCATGCCCCATGGCCGCCCGGAGGAAGGGGTGAAAAAAACCGGCTTCGCGCTGGTAACGCTAAAAACCCCGCTGCCATTCAACCATGAAGATAACGATCCGGTGGATCTGCTGATCATACTGGCCGCCGAGGATGCTACTGCGCACCAAGAAGTGGGCATTATGCAGATCGTTAATCTGTTTGAGGATGAGGCGAATTTTGATCGCCTGCGCGCCTGCAGCACCGAGCAGGATGTTTTGGAGCTGATTGATCGCGCCACGCTGGCCGCGACGGAATAAGGAGCCCCGATGCCGCAGTTACCGATGTTACAAGTTGCGCTGGATAACCAGACGCTGTCCGATGCCTACAATACCACCCGTCTGATCGCCGAAGAGGTGGACATTATCGAAGTCGGCACCATTTTATGCGTGGGCGAAGGGGTGCGCGCTGTGCGCGATCTGAAAGCGCTCTATCCGCACAAGATTGTGCTGGCCGACGCCAAGATTGCCGACGCGGGGCAAATCCTGTCACGTATGTGTTTTAAAGCCAATGCCGACTGGGTCACGGTAATCTGCTGCGCGGACATCAACACCGCCGCAGGTGCCTTGGCGGTAGCGCGCGAATTCGACGGCGATGTACAGATCGAATTGACCGGCTTCTGGACCTGGGAGCATGCGGAAGCCTGGCGCGCTGCAGGGATTCAGCAAGTGGTGTATCACCGCAGCCGGGATGCACAGGCCGCTGGCGTCGCCTAGAGCGAAACCGACATCAGCGCCATCAAGCGTCTGGCCGAAATGGGCTTTAAAGTCACTGTCACCGGTGGTCTGGCGCTGGACGATCTGCCGCTATTCTAGGGCATCCCTATTCACGTCTTTATTGCAGGGCGCAGTATCCGCGATGCGGCAAGCCCGGTCGGTGCCGCCCGTGAGTTTAAACGCAGTATTGCCCAACGGTGGTGCTAAGGGAAGTAACATGCTGACAAAAGCGGTGCCGCTGGGCATCTACGAAAAAGCGTTGCCCCCCGGCGAAGATTGGCTGGCACTCTTACAGTTGGCTCGCGAGCTGGGCTTTGATTTCGTCGAAATGTCGGTGGACGAAACCGATAAACGCTTGGCAAGGCTGGATTGGGATCGGGAACAGCGTCTGGCGTTGGTCAATGCCATCGCCACCACCGGCATTCGGGTACCGTCCATGTGCCTAAGCGCGCACCGCCGCTTCCCGCTCGGCTCGCAGGATGATGCCATTCGCAGCCAAGGACTCGCCATCATGCATAAAGCGATCGCGCTGGCGCAGGATGTGGGGATTCGCGTGATTCAGTTGGCTGGTTACGATGTCTATTATCAGGAGGCCAATGAGGTAACACGTGAGCGTTTTCGTGACTGCCTGCAACAAGCGGTAGAAATGGCGAGTCGCGCGCAGGTCACGCTGGCTATGGAGATCATGGATTACCCTCTGATGAACTCCATCAGCAAAGCGCTGGGCTATGCCAACTACCTGAACAACCCGTGGTTCCAGCTCTATCCCGATATCGGTAACCTCTCTGCCTGGGATAATTATGTGCAGATGGAACTGCGCGCAGGGCGATGCCACATTGTCGCAGTGCACGTGAAAGATACCCGCCCTGGCGTCTTCAAAAACGTGCCCTTCGGCACTGGCGTCGTGGATTTCGAACGCTGCTTTACCACCTTGAAAGAGAGCGGATACCGCGGCCCTTATCTGATTGAGATGTGGAGCGAAAATGCCCCCGATCCCATCAAGGAAGTGCTCGCAGCGCACGACTGGGTGAAACAGCGCATGGAACGCGCCGGTTTGCACGTGGAGGAAGCCGCACGATAGCGCAACTGAAGCAACGGGTATTTGAAGCCAATATTGCCCTGCCTCAGCACGGTCTGGTGACGTACACCAGGGGGAATGTAAGTGCGATCAACCGCGAACGCGGTCTGGTGGTCATCAAACCCAGCGGCGTTGCCTATGAGGTGATGCAGGCCGACGATATGGTGGTGTTCGATTTACAGGGCAATCCAGTTGAAGGGGGTTATCGCCCTTCCTCAGATACTCCCACGCATCTGGAGTTGTATCGCCGCTATCCGCAAATGGGGGGGATTGTGCACACCCACTCTACCCACACCACCGCCTAGGCACAGGCGGGGTTGGACATTCCTGCGCTCGGCACCACGCACGCCGACTATTTTTTTGGCGACACTCCCTGCACCCGCCCACTGACGGCGCAAGAAGTGGAGCATGAGTATGAAAAAAATACCGGTGTGGTCATTGCCCAGACGCTGGGAGATCGCAATCCGCTGCACACACCCTGCATGATTGCCTACCAGCATGGGCCGTTCTGCTGGGGCAAAGATGCAGAAGAAGCGTTGCACAATACGGTGGTGCTGGAAGAGGTGGCGCGCATGGCCTGGCTCGCCTGCACGCTGAGCCCCCCATTTACGCCCGCTCGATAGTGCGTTGCAGCACAAGCATTTTAATCGTAAACACGGCCCGAACGCCTACTACGGGCAAAAATAACGCCTTGACCGCCATTCCTCGCCAACTCAAGAAATGGCAGTATTCTCTGCCAATTACGCGCCCCTCCTCGCACCAATCCACTATACTTTATGTGACAACCTTCATCAATATGTTATCTGCATCACGCCTAAATGTTTTTATTTGGTTAATCCTTGGCTGTGGTGTTTGTTTTCGATCATGATAATTCTCGAAAACGAACATTTTGACCTTTTTTTTGGACATGGAGGAGAACGCGTGGAAACCAAAGACCTTATCGTGATCGGTGGGGGCATCAACGGCGCAGGCATTGCAGCCGATGCCGCGGGCCGTGGCTTGTCTGTGCTGCTGTTGGAAGCACAGGATCTTGCTAGCGCCACCTCCTCTGCCAGTTCAAAATTGATCCACGGCGGCCTGCGCTACCTAGAACATTACGAGTTTCGTTTGGTGAGCGAAGCGCTCTCCGAGCGTGAAAAATTGCTGAAGATGGCACCGCACATCATCTTCCCAATGCGCTTCCGTTTGCCCCATCAGCCGCACCTGCGACCAGCCTGGATGATTCGTATCGGGCTGTTTATGTATGACAACCTGGGAAAACGCGTCAGCCTGCCCGCCAGCCACGGCCTGATATTCGGCAAAGACTCGGTGCTGAAACCCGAATTAACGCGCGGTTTCGAATATTCCGACTGCTGGGTCGACGATGCGCGTCTGGTGGTGTTAAACGCGCAGGAAGTGGTGAAACGCGGTGGCGAAGTGCGTACCCGCACCAAAGTGACGCGGGCGCGTCGCGAAGGTGATCTGTGGATCATCGATGCCGTCGACAGCGTGACCGGAGAAACACATACCTGGCAGGCGAAAGGACTGGTCAACGCCACGGGTCCTTGGGTGAAAGAGTTCTTCGATCACGGGCTGGAGCTGAAATCCCCTTATGGCATTCGTCTGATCAAAGGCAGCCACATCGTTGTGCCTCGCGTACACGACGAACCGCAGTCCTACATTCTGCAAAACAAAGATAACCGCATTGTGTTTGTGATTCCGTGGCAGGATGAGTTCTCGCTCATCGGCACCACCGACGTGGAATACCACGGCGATCCGCATGAAGTGAAGATCGACGACAAAGAAACGGCCTACTTGCTGGATGTCTACAACGATCACTTCAAAAAGACGCTGACACGAGACGATATCGTATGGACCTATTCCGGCGTGCGCCCGCTGTGCGATGACGAGTCGGATTCTCCGCAGGCCATTACCCGTGATTACACGCTGTCAGTGGCGGATGAACACGGCAAAGCGCCTTTGCTGTCGGTATTTGGCGGCAAGCTGACCACCTACCGCAAGCTGGCAGAACACGCGATGGAGAAGCTGGAAAAATACTATCCTCACAGCGGTCAGGCCTGGACGCAAAATGCGGTACTGCCCGGCGGCGATTTGGCCGGTACGTGCGACGAATACGCTGCTGCGCTGCGCCGTCGCTTCAATCTACCGGAATCGCTGGCGCGTCGCTATGCCCGCACCTACGGCTCCCACAGCGAGTTGATCCTGACGAACGCCACGGGCATTCATGACCTCGGCAAAAACTTCGGACACGATCTCTATGAAGCGGAATTGCGCTACCTAGCCGACAAAGAGTGGGTTGTCAGCGTGGAGGATGCCATCTGGCGTCGTACCAAGCTGGGCATGTGGCTGAATGATGAGCAGAAACAGCGCGTCGCTGACTGGCTAAGTGCCTATCGCCAATCCAAGGTTGCCGCACAATAATTTTCCTGCCAGAACGCACCTCCAACGGCAGGTTACCGAAAGGTAACCTGTTCGTTTTTTACACGAAAGAAACGTTAACATTTCGGGTCGTGTATTCAATGAGTTGATGTAGCATCAAACGTAGTACTCGCGTTCGATGTAAGTACCGATGATCCTATCGTGCATTTCGGATGATTTTGAATATCCGGGCGTCTTGCGATTGAGCCGTTGCAATCGGTTACGCA
>NZ_JAHWCO010000165.1:0-22075 GCF_020054415.1 Candidatus Symbiopectobacterium sp.
GGGCTATCACCGGCGCTCAGTGGCTGAAACGGCCATGTTCCGGTTCAAAAGGCTTCTGGGTGGTCATCTAAGTCTGAGAGACTACGATGCTCAGGTGGGTGAAGCCATGGCCATGGTCAAAGCGCTTAACCGGATCACGCCATTAGGAATGCCGAACAGTATTCGCATCACGTAACAATCGACCCGTATGGGGCGCAGTCATTACAGGTTCTGATTTATTCAACAAAGCCTCTTTCTTCCTGAATGCGGTTAGTACTCCGTTTTCTGAGCCAATGGGGGATAGGGTGATCCAGTCCGCATCGCCGTACACCCGCGCATCGCCGGACACCCACGCATCGTCGTACACCCGCGCATTGCCGGACACCAGCGCATCGCCGTACACCCGTGCATCGTCGCACACCCGCGCATCGCCGGACACCCGCGCATTGCCGTACACCCACGCATTGCCGTACACCAGCGCATCGTCGCACACCAGCGCATCGCCGTACACCCACGCATTGCCGTACACCCGCGCATCGTCGCACACCAGCGCATCGCCGGACACCAGCGCATCGCCGGACACCCGCGCATCGCCGGACACCAGCGCATCGCCGTACACCAGCGCATCGCCGTACACCCGCGCATCGCCGTACACCCGCGCATTGCCGTACACCCACGCATTGCCGTACACCAGCGCATCGTCGTACACCAGCGCATCGTCGAACACCCACGCATTGCCGTACTGAGCCAGATTCGATTCTTTTTCTACCCAGCCACCTAATTCGCCAGCACGAACATCACCGAAGGCGACAATCGCTTTAATGCGAAACAATTTGATGCCGAAAAACTCTTTCACTTCGGCAGTGAGTTCGAATTTTTTCATTTAAAATTCCTTGGATTCAGGCGTAAAAAAACCACCGTCCGGTAGCGTTATTGAGTATGTGGGGGCTTTGTTGAATAATAGGTAATCATGCTGTTTTTCCATGCCAGTTTTGTTTGAAAATGCTTGTCATCTCAGGTGTACAATTTTCTCATGATGCCTAACTGCATGATTTTACGTTGCGACGATCCGTCGTTTCACTGGGCTGCCAGCATAAAATCTATTTATTCAACAAAGCCTATTGAGGGGCGAAACGGTGGGACTTACGTGTGTAAAGAATTAGTTTACGCCTATGCTATGTGGATTAGCCCCAAATTCCACCTTCATGTTATACGCACGTTTGATGCAGCCGTTGCCAAAGAGCAGATACGTATTTCGTATCGTGATATGGCCCGGCTTGAGTACCGCCCATTGACCGATGCCATCAAGCACGAGCGTGAGGCACAGGGGAAAAACATTGCCCCTCATCACTTCAGCAACGAAGCTGACCTGATTAACCGCATTGCACTTGGTATGACATCCGCAAAATTTCGAGTCCACCATGAAATAGGTAAGAAAGAATCTATCCGTGACTATCTGACGTCAGAGCAGATCCACTGCATTACCGAACTGCAACGCGCTAATACGGTATTCATTGGCATGGGGTGGGATTTCGAGCAACGCAACGCCACGCTGATGGGAATATTTAACAAAAACCATCGCCAACCGCTGATTGAAGAACAACACCGACTGGCGGCTTAGTATGACAAAAAGCGAAAGAGAAACCTTGAGGCCCGGTTAATCCTGGCCTTTTCATCGGTGCAGTGCATGCACCCATCACACGTCGGATCTTGTTTAGGAATGAGCCTTTGAGGAAGCAGCTGGCTAGTGCTGCCTTCGACGGGCTGATTTCCTATGCGCCAAAGGTTCATTACCTAAGTAAGGATAAGCACTATGCAAACAATCACCGTTCCGTTTCATGGAAATGCTCTGTATGTCGTCAACTGTAACGGCGAACCCTATACCCCGATGAAACCTATCGTCGAAGGAATGGGGATGGATTGGAAATCACAAAGAACCAAGATAAAACAGCGCGTTGCTAAAGGAGGGGTGGAAATCACCATTCCTACGTCTGGTGGCCCACAGAAGATGCTTTGTCTGGCTCTGCGCAAATTAAACGGCTGGCTTCAAACCAAAAATCGATAAGCCTCGTATCTCGCGGGGCTTTTTTTCGCCTGTAGTAAATCAAACCGTGCATTCGCGTGCACTTCACTAGAGGGCTTTCCGTAGTGTGAGTCTGAGACAGGGCGGTGGATCACATCGTTCCGCTCTCGGCTGCCCATGTCTACGCGAACAGGCTCGCACCACAGAAGGTAAATACGATGCAATATCCAACTGTAATAGTAAATGGCGTGTCTGTTCGTGTTGATGGCGAAGGGCGCTACAACCTGAACGATCTTCATTCCGCCGCCGTTCTTAAAGGTGAGGCTAATGAGTCTCAGCGCCCGAGCCTTTTCATTCGTAGTGCTCAGGTAAAAAGGTTCATAAAGGCGCTTAAGGCCAAAGCGCAAAAAAGAGCTTTGGAACAAAATCAACCTCTTAGCATCGTGCGCGGCGGGAATAGCCCAGGCATCTGGGGTGTCGAGTTGCTGGCTATACGCTATGCGGCATGGATTAAGCCGGAGTTCGAGATCAATGTTTACGCAACTTTCAGAGAGGCCATGCTGAGCGGCATTAGCAACATGACCATGCTCAACCGCCTTGATGTACTTATAGCAACTGAGAAGCGGGAAGTAAGCGCTTGTGCTCGAACCATGAATAAGTGGGGCGTCGGCGGGCGCAAGGGCATGCTTTCGAACGCAAGACAGAATCTGATTGACCAGATGGATCCCGACATGGTGGCAATAATGCAGGGTGTCGCCTGAAGAAAGATACCAAATGACAAAATCCAGAGCATTCGGCAAATAGAAGCGCAACGTCAAGAAAGGAAATAACCATGGCAAAACCGGACTGGGAGGCCATCGAGTCGGCATACAGGGCCGGAGTGTTGTCCCTCCGTGAAATAGCAGCACAGTACGGCAACGGCATAACTGAGGGAGCCATACGGAAAAAGGCTGCAAAGCTGGATTGGGTACGCAATAAGAAAAGTGGTACGCAAGTACGCAAAAGCGGTACGCAAAAAAACAGCGTGCGTACCAACCAAAGCCCTGTTAAATCTGGCGATGGCGAAAAGTACGCAGAAGGGAAAGGCGATTCACCGCAGGAAACGAAACCTGAAACGGTACGCAGAAAAGTCGTCACTAATCACCCACTATTCCAGCCTGGTAACCAGCACGCACTCAAGCACGGTGGATACGGTCGCAGAATGCTTCTGTCTGATGCGGTCACGGAAGACGCTCAGGCTCTCACGCTTGATGATGAGCTTTTCTGGCTGCGAGCTGCGAACCTGACGGCATCGGAGAACATCGGTCGGTGGCGTGTCGAACTGGAAGATGCTGAAAGTGAGGACGCAAAGAAAGTACTGCGCTACAACATCAGCGCAGCAGAGAAAGCCATGCATCGCAACACGGCGCGCATTGAGTCTATCGAGTACACGAAAGGAAACATTGCAAAGATGCAGATTGATTCTGCATACAGACATGCCGCGACTGAAAAAGTTGAGATGGAAATAGACGTGATGCGTGATGGCGGCAGCGATAACGCGATCGTCGTGCACAACCCGCTGCCAATACCGGGAAGATGATATGGCAGATATTTATCTCCCTGTGCTCCACGATGGGCAGTTAACCGTGTGGTCTGATGCGTGGGAGCATCAGCTTAATGCTGTTCGCTGTGGTCGTCGCTGGGGCAAAACGTTCATGTTGTCCAGCGCTGCGGTCACCTATTCAACCGCGCCATTTAAGCGCCCCGGTATGGGTATCGAACTCGGTGGCCGCGTTGGCATCTTCACTGCTGAGTATCGCCAGTATCAGGAAATCTACGACAAGCTGGAAGAGCTCCTTCTTCCGCTTAAAAAGAGCTTCTGCCGCCAGGAGAAGCGCCTGCTGCTGAAGAATGGCGGAAAAATAGATTTCTGGGTGACGAACGACAACAAACTTGCTGGGCGCGGTCGCGAATACGACATCGTGCTCATCGATGAGGCGGCGTTCACCAAGTCACCGGAGATGCTGAAGGAGATCTGGCCCAAGTCGATTAAACCGACACTGCTGACGACCAAAGGTCGTGCCTACGTTTTCTCAACGCCGGACGGCGTGGACGAAGATAACTTCTTTTACGCCATCTGCAACAACAAAAGCCTAGGTTTTTTTCAGCACCACGCGCCGACTTCATCCAATCCATTTGTGCCACCCGAGGAGTTGGAGAAGGAGCGACAGAATAACGATCCCCGCGTATTCCAACAGGAGTTTCTGGCGCAGTTCGTTGACTGGTCAGCCGCGTCTCTCTTCGATATCAAAAAGTGGTTCGAAGGGGAGGATCTGGACCAGCCCGCTGATTACCCCGATTCATGCCAGTGCGTGTTTGCCGTGCTGGATACTGCTGTAAAAGGGGGTACCGGGCACGACGGCACGGCGGTTGTCTATTATAGCCTCGACCAGAGACCTGGGCGCAAGCGCCTGACTATTCTCGACTGGGATGTTGTGCAGATCGATGGTGCGCTATTGGAAACGTGGATGCCGTCGGTGTTTCATCGCCTCAATGAGTTATCTGACGTGTGTGTCGCTATCCACAGCAGTCTGGGTGTTTTCATTGAAGACGCCAGCATGGGCAGTATCCTGTTGCAGAAAGGTGAAAGCCTGGGCTGGCCGGTCAACAGAATTGAATCCGCGCTGACCAGCAAGGGAAAGGACGAACGCGCCATTATGGCCTCCGGTTACCACTATCGCGGGCTTGCCAAGATTTCCCGCTATGCCTACGAGAAGACAGCAGTATTCAAAGGCGAGACAGCCAACCACCTGTATAAGCAGGTCTCAAGATTCCATCTCGGCGACAAAAAAGCGCATGTGCGCGCTGATGACCTGCTCGACGATTACACCTACGGACTCATCATTGCCTTCGGCAGTGGTGAAGCACTCTGACGAGAAACCCAATGAACGAAGATGATTTCGAGATCGGCAGTTGCTCGACGGAGCTGGTCGCGCTTCTTGATAGTGATGATATCCAGCCCGGCATGACCGCCGGATATCAGACGTGCAAGACGATTTACCTTTACCATCCACTCGGCGGCAAGATGGTTGATCGCCCGATCAAGATGGCAATGAACGAACCGCGCACGGTGCATGTGGCGCAGTCTTTCGGTCTTGAGCAGCGCCTGCGTGATGCCTTTGAGCGAGAATGGGAAGCGCTCGGAGCCAACCAGCACATTGCCAACGCAGCGCGCATCGCACGCATTTATGGTGTTTCAGCCATTGCGATGCTGGTGGATAACCAAAGCCCTGAAGAGGCGCTGGATTACCACACGCTCTACAAGCACAGCATCAGTTTTAACATTCTGGACCCGCTCAACACGGCGGGCAGCATCGTACTAAACCAAGATCCGAACGCGCATGATTTTCAAAAGGTGGACGGGATCCGCGTAGCGGGCAAGCCATACCACAAATCTCGCTGTGTCGTCGTGCAGAACGAGGACCCGATTTATCTGGCGTATAACCCGGCGGCGTTCGGCTTTACCGGGCGCAGCGTTTACCAGCGCGCGCTATTCCCCCTGAAATCCTTCATCCAGACCATGCGCACTGACGATATGGTTGCGGTGAAAGGTGGTCTGTTGATCACCAAAATTTCAGGGTCTGGCGCGGTAGTCAACAAGGTCATGCAGGCGCTGGGCGGCTTCAAGCGCATGCTGCTGAAGAGAGGTAAAACAGGCGGAGTCCTACAGATTGGCAATGATGACACCATTGAGTCAATCGACCTGAGCAACCTGGAAAATCCTCTCGACTCTGCACGCAAGCACATTCTGGAGAACGTGGCCGCAGCCGCTGACATGCCAGCGATCATCCTCAACTCTGAGACGTTCGCCAAGGGCTTCGGGGAAGGTACTGAAGATGCCCGCGCTGTAGCGGTCTATATCGATAACATCCGCGAATGGCTGGACCAACTTCATGCGTTCTTCATTCGCGTCTGTCAGTACCGGGCGTGGAGCTATGAATTCTTTCAGTCGCTGCGCGCCGATTTCCCGGAGCTGAAAAACACCTACAGCGTATATTTCGCGCGCTGGATAAACAACTTCGAATATCGCTGGCCGTCCTCTCTGAAAGAGCCAGAAAGCGAGAAGGTGAAGGTGGATGAAATACGATTCAAGGCATTGATAAATATGGTGGAATTACTACTCCCGCAATTAAGCAATGATCCTGACAACCGGGCGGCTTTGATTGAATGGATGCAATCGAATGCAAACGCAAATGAAAACCTATTCCCTCAGAGGCTTGACCTGGATTTCGATGACCTGAAGAAGAATCCACCAAACAACCCTGATGACAATCGCGACAAGCCTAATGTCGACTGGAATGTGGCATGAAAACTTTCACCCGAACCGTGAGAGACGCGGTGAAGTTCTTTCTCCGCAATGGCTACTCGTCTCGTGAAGCGCTGGAGCGGTGGCAGAGCATTATCCGCCAGGCCGCCGAAAGTGAAACTGCAGATGACTATATGGCTATGGTCACCCGCAACCTGACGAAAGCATACGATCTGCAAGTGGGTAGCGCTGGCGCGTTGAAACGCCACCCGGGAATATCGCGTTTCACCATCAATTATCTGGAGCCAAAGCTTCGCGCAGAACTTGATCGGCGCATTATGGCCAGTGTGAACCTGATATCGCTGAACCGCAAAAAAGCTATCGACACAACGCTGTCGCGGTTTAGCGGCTGGGCCAGCAGCATTCCGTCTGCTGACAGCATTGCGCTGACCGGAATACAGGGGACGATGCGCGAGACGGCAACCCACATCCAGAAATCTGCTGAGAAGGTCGATTATGAAGCGCGCCGGGTGATGATCGACCAGAACCACAAACTGATTGCCAACATCGACAATGTGATTGCCACCAGTAACAACGCCATCGCGGCTGAATGGCATAGCCACTGGCGGCAGGCCGGGTACGACTACCGCAAAGACCACAAGGAGCGCGATAAGCAGGTTTACCTCATTCGTGGAAACTGGGCGCAAAAAAATGGTTACGTGAAGCCCGGAACCGCCGGTTACCTCGATGCCATTACCCAACCCGGTGAGGAGGTATTCTGTCGCTGTTACGTCACCTATCTGTATAACCTCCGCAGCATCCCCGAGGACATGCGTACCCAGAAGGGCAATAAATTCATGGCGTCGATGAGCAGAAAAAAATAAATCACAGGAGCATTACATCGTGGCTATTTGGGGCAGCGGAATAATGTTTCGTCAGGGGAAGTTCGTCTTCCTTATCCAGCGCTCTGATGATGGCACCTGGTGCCATCCCGGTGGAAAGGTTGAACCGGGTGAGTTGCCAGTGGACGCTGCGCGGCGTGAAGTTTTGGAAAAGGTGGGCTACCAGTACGATGGCCTGCTCTACCCGCGCAGCGTCTATGGTGACTATCTAACATTGCGAGCTGATGTGTCGGAGCGGTTCGCGGCGAAACTTAACGATGAATCGCTGGCTGCTGGATGGTTTCACATTGACGATTTGCCAAAGCCGCTTCATCAGCCGTTCGCTGAGATGCTGGCGCAGCAGGCAATCAACGAAACCGAAGTGGCCGCGCTCATCGCTGACGGAACATTAAGCAGCCCGCAATACTTTATCAATATGTGGATGTTCGCCATCCGGGTGACCGGAACGGGGATTACCTGGCGCTCCGCAGACCAACAGATGGCCTTCCGCAATCCGGATGACTATCTCACTCCAGAATTTCTCCAGCGTGTGGCCGGTGTACCGCTTATCTGGCTACACCCGGAGAGAAGCAAGCTCGATAGCGATGAATTTGCAAAGCGTGTTATCGGCACCCTGACGAACAGTTGGGTTGCTGATAATGGCGAGGTGTGGGCTATCGCCCGTGTGTACGACGCCGAAGCCGCCGAAATGATGGCGACCAGGCAATTAAGTACCTCACCAACCGTCACGTTTAGCGAAGTGCCCGACGCAATCATCAAAATCGACGGTCAGCCTCTATTGGTGGAAGGTTCCCCGGTATTGCTCGACCACGTTGCAATTTGTGAACAGGGCGTATGGGACAAGCTCCTTGCCCCTACTGGTGTTAAATCTGATTCCATTCCAAATGAGGCTGAAAAGATGGACGAGGAAAAAATCGTAGCGCTTATCAACAAGGCGATCGATGCGCACCTGGCTAAGGCAGAAGAAGAAAAGGATGCCAAGGCTAAAGCTGATGCTGAAGCGTCGGCGAAGAAGGAGAAGGCCGACGCTGAAGAAAAAGCAGCAGCAGAGGATAAGGCTAAAGCCGATGAGGAAGAAAAATCCCCAAAGGAAAAGGCTGACGCCGAAGCGAAAGGTGAGGATGACCGCCTTGAGGAAGAGCGCAAGGCGCGCGAAAAGGCAGACGCAGAGATTTCAAATCTTCGCAGTCAAATGGACGAACTGAAATCCCGCATCCCCACCGAACTAACCGATGCCGAGTGTAACGACGTTGCAGATGCTCAGGTGAAGGCTGATAGCGTGTTTTCCTGTTTTGGTAAGCGCGCGCCAATGCCGCTGTCTGGTGAAAAGCCGCAGGCATATCGCCGCCGACTGATGGTCCAGTTGCAAGAGTATTCGCCAGACTTCAAGACGGTAGATTTGTCGTCTATCGCTGATTCTGCATTGCTCGGTTTTGCCGAGAAGCAGATTTATGCTGACGCGCAGTCTGCTGCCAGCTTGTCGGTTGGTCCGGGTGCGCTGCGCGAAATCAAGCGCGCCGACGCTACCGGACGCCAAATCAGTACGTTCGAAGGCGATCCTACCGCCACCTGGGCACCGTTCCAGTCAGGCAAGCGTCAGGTCACCAGTTTCAACAACCAGGCTTAATGGGAGCGCTTTAGCATGGCAAATTTATCACTTAACCCGATGGCAACCACGAATGCGCTGGGCTCCTTCGGTGTTCAGTCCGACGGCCTGATTCAGGGTATGGCTCTGGACGATCCGGCCAACCGTTTTAACCTGGCATCAGGCACCGTAGCAGCCAATGAGAGCAATCCGCTGTGGGGCGGCTTGCCTGTGGCGGAATTGCTGCCGGGTACGTCTTCCAGTCCGCGTGGTTCCACCCTTCGCCGTGCACGTGCAGTGGCAGAACTGGAAGGGTTCACGGTGTTCAATCAGGCGCATAATGGCCTGACAACGCCACAGTCACCCGTTCCGCTGTATGCATCCGGCATGAGCGTTTCTTACTATCGTCTCGGCTCCAATATGCGCGTTCCGCTGAAAGCCTCTACGCAGGTTGTCGCGCTGGGCAACGCTGGCGCTTCGGTGAAAACGCCACTGGCGTGGGACTTCGTTAACAACCAAATCACCACCGTGGCTGCGGCTGGTTTTGTTGGTGCTGACATCGCAACCACCGGCGTGACTTATGCCGCTGGCGTGGCAACGGCGACCACCGCATCAGCCCACGGTCTTGCTGCTGGTCAGTACGTGAAAATCAGCGGCGTTGTGCCTGCGGCGTACAACGGCACTGTAGTTGTGCTGTCCGTTCCGAGTACAACCACATTCACCTATGCTCCGGCGACTGCACCTGGAGGTGCCGCGACCACGCAGGGCATTATCGGCGCAGTAACGCTTTCCGACATCACGCTGCCGGTAAAAGTGATCGCCATCGAAACAGGCAACTCCAAGACTGTCAGCTATGACAGCGCGACGGGTTTCCTGACCTGGAACAACACTGACAGCTGTGCGCTGGTCTTACTTTAATCGGGAGCTGAATAAATGGCTGCAATTACCCCCAGCTACACCATCGTCAATCCGTCGTATATCGCGCCGGAGATGATCATTGGTTACCAGCAGGCGTCAGGTGCGTTTGAAACCATCGCCAGCGGTAACCCGCAAGTCCGTCTCGGCGCAGGCGACCAGTATGTCTACATGCGCCGACTGGACATTCGCACCCAGACCACCTCCAGCCAGTCCGGTAACGGTAACCAGTTGCCAAGCGTGGCGATGGAGGCGCGCATGATTGAAACCCCAACTTACCTGTTGCGCTGTCGTGGCATTTACGACCACCATGACATGGCCGCCGCCGGTAACTGGAACTTCGCTTTACCAGAAGCTCAGCGCCTTGGTATGCGACAGGGTATCTTCCAGCAGTTGCGATCTGCTCTGCTGTACGGCATGAACCCTGCTGGCGGCGAAGGTCTGCTGAACACCGCTGGCGCGACCATTGAGTCACTGCCACCGGACAGCAACGCCAACACCACCGTTCTGACCTATGACCACGGCCAGATGGCCGTGTATCTGCTTGGCCATGTTCAGGCGGCGCTGACCCGTACCATGCAGTTGGGTCGCCAGCAGCGTGTAGTCATTCTGGGTCCACAGCGCGTCCTCGGCGCAATGGAAATTCAGCAGATGGTTCAGTTGACGTCTTACCAGCGTCCTGGCGGCGGTACTGATACCGTCGGCGGCACCGTGAAAGCGGTGCTTAAGGGGGCAAACGTCCAGGTTGACTGGGTGTATGACGATACCCTGATCGGCGCAGGTGCTGGCGGAACGGATGCGGTGGTGATCACCATCCCTGAAGTTGAAGTGCCAATGGTTAACTCGACAGTTAACACCAATGAATTCGCCAAGCTGACGCCGTCTCTTGCAGCGAACGCGTTGATGTTTACCGATATGGCCGCACCGCGCGAAATCCCGACGCCGATTGCGGGTGGAGCGATTGATGTTCTGTCCGAAATGCGTTCTACCGCAGGCTGGGCCGTTCGTCCGGAAGCTATCACCATCCTGTCAATGGCGTATAGCGCCTGATGCATTCTTGACGTGGTTAAGCCTCTGCTGGGGAAACTAAGCAGAGGCTTTTTTACGAGGGTAACCAATGAAACTGTTTATCGCTAACACCACAAAACAACGCCAGATTTTTGCTTACCGCAAGCTTGAAACCGGACGCCTCATCCAGATCCCGATTAACCATGGCGATCAGATGATGGTGCTCGATGGCTCGACTGAAGAGGTGGAGGCAGTCGTTCAGCATCACCAGGTGTACGGGCTGATTGACTCGACCAACATTGACCAGAGCCAGGTGTTTGTCGGTCTGTGTTACAGCGTCAATAAGCCAGTATCGGCGTCGGTGATCGAAAAGACCATTCGTGATAACGACATTCACCTGACTCGCGGTGCGCACGGTCGCCGCCAGGCTTCTTTGGCCGCACTCGACACATCGCTGCGCGAAAGCGGCACCGGTTATTCCGGTGAAATGGAAGTCAGCGCTGAACAGGCGAAAGGCCGCGACGAGAACGACGACGCGCCAACCGTAAACGAAAAAATCGTCACTGAGAAACGGGGCAAAAAATAATGCTCACCAGTCTGTCGGGATTCATCACTTTCGTTCGCAATGATATGGGCGTGACCACTGATAATGTTCCCGATGACTCGCCGTCATTTACTTTGGCCTATGGCGACGCGGTTGAGTGGGTTAACCAGGATATCGCGTGCGTCATGCCCAATCTATACACCGTGGCGGTTTACAGTCTCGCAGCGTCATTCCTGGTGAACTACGGCACCGAGCAGGTGTTCTCTGAGCTGAGAACGAAGTTAAAACTCAACGATCTACATGTGGGTGTGATCTCTTCAGCCTCGGACAATTCAACCAGTGCATCGCGACTGGTGCCGGACTTTTTCAAAGACCTGTCACTCGCTGATCTTCAAATGCTTCATGACCCGTGGGGGCGTCGCTACCTGATGATTGCCCAGCAGTTCGGGAGCTTGTGGGGGCTATCGTGATCACATTGCATCTTGGCGTAATGAATATCCCTTACGAGACGGAAGGCAAAACCACAGGGGATGTGGCAGAGCGGCTGGAAGAAAAATACCGCATCATGCAAACGTTCTTCGATCGCTACCAGAACGATATTGCCGAAATGATGGCAACCGACTTGGCAACCAGCCTGGAAAATATGTTGGGGGGCGCGCCGCCAGTCAGGGACCCGTTAGCAGAATCAATGTCCAGGGTGCATAACTTGTTCGTTGCATTTCTGGACAACCAGGAAATGAACGGGATGGCTGGCATACCGACAAAACGGGCCTTGCTGGGTATATCAAAGAGGCTTAAAAACAAAAAAGGGGAACCGAGACCTTCCTTCATTGACACAGGTACCTATCAGGCGGGCATGCGCGCTTGGGTAAGCGGGGTGCTAAATGCCTTCCCTGAGTGAATTGCAACAAACGGCCAGGACAGAGCTTAACGCCACCCTGACGCAGGGGCTGGATGACCTCAGTCAGTATCAGGTGGTGACATTTACTCGCTACATCCGCAAGGTGCTTCCGCTGGATGGTTTTGTGTTCTGGGTGAAAGCCGCCGTTATTCAGCCTGACGCTGATGATGACACCGTGCCCGTTAAGGGCTACCTGCACCTGACGACCGAGAGCATTCAGGATGACGAACAGCTTTACGACCGCAACGTGGTGACCTTTACGGCTCAGTCGGATATTGACCCGTTCAATGATATCGGCCCTGACGTTCTCTACATTGGCGAATTCTTCGGAATACAGTTTTCCTTTTCGCGGCGGATCGGGCTGAATGAGCCCGCCAACCTGTACCACTACACTGGCGAAGCGATATTCCCGCACATGCGGTCACAGATCATCAACTCGGCTGATGATATCGATCTAGCTGATGTTGTTGTGTCCAGTTCTCTGCCGGTGTGGCTCACACTGAACCAGCAAATGCCGATGTTTCCGGCCATGCTCGCCATGCAAAACCTGTCGCCGCCGTTCGCCACGGTGAAATGCAGCAACACAGCCCCTATCGCAGGGGCTTTTTATTTGGATGAACAGCATAACCAATACCAACTGGTTTCTGAGGATGTGACCCTTTCGGTGACCGGCCTGCGCAACGCAGCAATCGAAGATTTTTTGCTGGCTGTCCAGCAATACACGCTGAGCGATACCGCCGAAATGGGGGTGATGAACATCGCTGTTGTGCAGGATGAGCGGGTGACACAGAACGAACTGAACGCCATCGCCATGCGCAAGACCATTAAATTCAAAGTGAATTACTACCAGCAGCGGATGCGCAATGTCACACGCAGGCTGATCCTTTCCGCAATCCCGTCCATTTATCCGGAGAAATAAGTAAATGGCAATTGTTAACCTTAACATATCGGTGACTAACCCGCCGAAGCCCTCGCAACTGCTCAAATCTGGGGCGATGATCTCAATGGGTGGGA
The DNA here is from genome assembly GCF_020054415.1 of Candidatus Symbiopectobacterium sp. NCBI lineage: Bacteria > Pseudomonadati > Pseudomonadota > Gammaproteobacteria > Enterobacterales > Enterobacteriaceae > Symbiopectobacterium > Candidatus Symbiopectobacterium sp. Next base: position 13,157 of record NZ_JAHWCO010000165.1, read on the forward strand.
CAACGCTTGGCGCTGGCGAGTATCAGGCATTGACCAGCAAGGACGACCTGAAGGCGATCATTGCGCCAACGAAAAATATCTCATCGATGACATGGGCAGCCAGCGTTGTCACGGTAACGCTTTCAGCAGCGCACGGATGGACCACCGGAAGCACGATCCCGGTTATCATCGCTGGCGCCTCTCCCGTAGCATACAATCGCGCTGTTGACGCAACCGTGACGAGCACGACTCAGTTCACCTACCCGCTCGCCAGCGATCCGGGACTGGCCACCGCCATGGGGACGGTTATCACCGTGGCTGCCAGCGAAATCACCCAGATGAACACCACGTTTTGGGCTCAAGGGACAACCCGCGCTGTTTATGTTCTGGAGTTGGGTGCCGCGTCTAACGCTGACGCGATCGCGGCGCTTGGAGGCTTTATTAACGAAGACACGTCGCTGGGCAATACCTACCAAAAAATCTTCTCCTACCTGGTTCCGCGGGAGTGGGATGGCGAGGAAACATTTCGGACGTTGACCGGACAGTACACCTCACCAGAATCTTTGGTGTACTTTTTCGTTACAACTACCATTGCAACCTACCAATCATGGGTGGATACAGCCAACAAATCGGTTTTCGCCGGCGTTGAGGCCCCAAATATCCCCGCTTCTGAGTTTTCGATAGCGTTTCCGTTCCAGTCTGCGTTGGCTAATGAACCCGGCTCATCCAGCATGGTGCCGCCGATGGCGTATCGGTTTGGGTATGGCGTCACGCAATACCCGATCGAGAAAAATGGCACCCTACTCAACACGCTGAAGGATAAGAGCATCAACTACGTCGGGACCGCGGCTGAGGGGGGGCTCAGCAATAAGATGCTGGCGGCGGGACACATGCTGGACGGCAAGCCGTTCAACTACTGGTATTCCGTCGCGTGGGCCGCCATCAATCTGGAACTGGATCTGGCAAACGAGGTGATCAACGGCTCCAACACCACTGTTAACCCGCTGTATTACGAACAGGCTGGCATTGACCGACTGCAAAACCGGGCACTGAAAACGCTACGCAACGGCATTAGTTACGGCCTTATTCTGGGGACCGTGCAGGGCGTCAGGCTTACGCAGACGGATTTCAATACCGAGTATGCAAAAGGCGCCTATGCGGGTAACGCCGTTATCAACGCCGTGCCATTCAGTCATTACACCAGCCTGAACCCATCAGATTATCCGGACGGCAAATATAACGGCCTCAGCGCAGTCATGACGCCGCGCCGTGGGTTTGAGTCGATCACCTTTAACCTCAACGTAACGAACTTTATAGAGGTGTAAAAATGGCAAACCCGTTAGTCGCGCAGGGCTTTCTTAACCGTGTTCGGGGGGCTGTATCGGTAACTGACAGCCCATCACTGAGCGTGACAGCGTCATACCTTGGTAAGGACGGTATCAGTGTCCGGCCAGATAACACTGCTGCCGACATCATTCCGACCATGACCGGCACCGTGGGCAGTCAGGCTCCCTACCAGCAGGTAACGCTGACCATCCACCTACTGAAAACGCAAAGCCTGGGGGCCAGTTACCAGCAGCGCTTCGCGTCGAATACCGCGCTGGGAGAGGTTGTGATCACACCGGACGCTAACACGTTCGGTAACATCACTGTCCTTAACGCCTATCTGGTTAATTTCAACGAGATGTCGTTTAACGGGATGGATGCGGGTTATGTAGTGACCATCGGTGGTTATGTGCCCACGAACGACAACATGTGGATTTAAGTATGAGAATCGATAAAAAACTCAACCTGGTAAGTAGCATAACCCGTGAAAACGGGGATGTTGTTTATCTGCATGTTACGCCTCTGCCGTATGAAGTCGTTGAAGAGCACTGCTTGCTACTGGGAAACCTGTTTACCCACTTTATTTCTCAGGTCGGCGGTCTGGGCGCTGCCCGCGTGGCCGCGATGATGCTCCGCAAGAAGCTAAAACAGGAGCAGGATGCCAGGAATGACGCTGGGCTTGCGCCTGGGCCGAACATCGCGGATGACATTCGCCGCATGACCGCTGTTGTCTACTGTGACGCTGGGGCACGGAAAACGATCCCCCTAGATACGGCGATGAAGCAGGGAATTATCACCACTGATGAATATCGAGAGGTTGAGGGGGAGGTGGTTTTTTTTATGGTTTCCTCTGCCATTCAGAAACCGCAACTGATCGCCCCGACAGTGGGGGCGGTGATCGGTATGTACGGTGGTCAATTGACGTCATCCGGCGTTACGGCGTTCCGCGATTCATTGCTGACATCGAGTCAGGATATCGATACCCAGAACCAGAATGCCCAGCAGGAAACGTCATTTATACCCTCTTAGACTGGGCCTCCAATGAGGGTTTCTATCGGGTGATGCGGGAAATTAGCGGAGAGGAATTTTCCAGTCCCGCGCACTACCGCCAGAGATTCATCATCGCAGCGCTAAAGGATCGGGGTTATTTCAATGGTGGCTAAATCCATTCTCGACATTGATGTGAATGACGATAAATTCACAGCGTTTATGGAAAAGTTCAGGGAGTATCAGTCAGCACTTGATGAACTCCCCGAGGCCTGGCGCGCTGCCGCGCAGGGGATTGGTGACAGCGCTAAAGAAACGGCGAAAGTCAAGGTTGAGGGGGATGCGCTTGCAAAGGTATTCTCTGACGGTGCTGAGGCGATCCTTTCTATCAATAGTGGACTGGATCGGCTGAGTACTTCCATTGAAGACGCCAATAAAAGGCAAAAGGATTTCAATAAAAACGCCCGTTCCTCCGGTGGCTTTCTCAAGACTGCCGCGAAGGACGCCAAGTCCATTGCCAGGCATATAAAAAATGCAACAACGAGTCTTCTTTCGTGGGGTAGCATCGTCGGTGTATTTACTGGCGTTCTCGGGGCTGGTGGCCTGTTTGGTATTAACCGTCTGGCCGCCACCACCGGCGCGCAGCGATTGACTTCGCTTGGGCTCGGCACGACGATTGGCAACATGGATGCCACTGCTATCAATTTTCAGAAAGCACTCGGCAACCCAGCAGCAACATTAGGTGCGATCCGTGACGCCAAAATGGACCTGTCAAAGCGCTGGACATTTTCGGCAATGGGTATCAATAACCCAGACCAGGACCCGGAAAAACTGCTACCGCAGATGATTCGTAATGCACGTGACATCTTCGTTAAGAGCGGTAGCACGGCGCAGGGTGCGAATGCCTACGGACTGACAAACTTCTTCAGCCTCGATGATCTGAACCGGTTCAAAAATATGACCGATGAGGAAATCGACGCGATGGCGCGCCGGGCGAAGAAGGATTCCCAGCTATTGCAGATCACCGATCAGCAGGCGCGACAGTGGCAGGATTTCAATGTCCAACTCGACTACAGCAGCCAAAGCATCAGGAATACCTTTATACGCGGCCTGGGTCCATTAACACCGGCCCTAACCAAACTTTCTGATGCGCTGGCATCAGCGATCGACACCGTCCTTAAATCGCCAGAGTTGGGTAAATGGATTGATGGCCTGTCCGAAGGGATCAAGAACTTTGGTCATTATCTTGCTTCCCCCAGTTTTAAGAAGGACGTGGAAAGCTTCATGGATGGCATCAAAAGGATGTCCCTTGTTGTTGCGGATGTCATCAAGGTGTTTACGGGGAAAATGGGGGTAGTAGAGTTTGCTAAAAAGCATGTTTTGATGCTTGGTGATAAACCCGTAACAGACCCCCAGACTGGTAAAAAGTACATACCCGGCACGAACGGCGACCCTAGCGTATGGTGGGGGTTTAAAGCAGTGAAGGGGTTATTCTCAAGCGGTTCGATTTCTCCAGTCGATTCGCAACCCGCAAATGTATCTGCCAAAGGGCGCACGATAGCCGATCGCTTCAATAACCCCACTAATCTGCGATGGGCTGAGGGGTACGGTACGCACGACACAGTAAACGGAAAATTCGCCGTTTTCCCTACACTTGATGAAGGGGTTTTGGCTGCCGCAAAGCAACTGCAAATATACGGAACGCGAGGTGTTAATACCGTCCGTGAGATCGCCAGCACCTGGGCACCGCCGAATGAAAACGACACCGAGGCGTATATTCGTCACGTTGTTCGTTCGACCAGATTTGGTGAAAACGAAAAGCTGAATCTGAATGATCCTGCTGTTCTGGCGAAACTGATTTCAGCCAAAGCCTCTATTGAGGGTGCTGGCCATCGGGTGAATGAAGGCACGGTTATTCAAATCTTCAACAACACTGGCGGCAGCGCGATTGTATCCTCCGCTCAGATAGGGGTTCCCTGATAATGTCATTTACTCGAGAGATCTACACGCTGGGGTTTGAAATATCGCCGGTTATCCTTTGCGCAGGCGTGGCCGAAGGTATTCCGGGGGGCATGCTTCCGATTGTCGCAATCACGCAGAGCGCCAGCTTTGTGACTGGGTTGCTGGGTGGCTCAATTAACCTTATCGATCTGGATAAGTATTTTTGCCACTGGCGGCCAGTGCAGGGTGCAACAATGATTGATTACGACATTGCTCGCTATCCGTTTGCCAATCAGCGCGTGGCGGCAAACGCCCTTCTTGCACAGCCCAATCGTATAGCATTGCTGATGGATGCCCCGGTCAATGAGAACACCGGGGCCATGACCAAGTTAGTGACATTCAGCGCGCTACAGGCCGTGCTTCAGGCACATGCAAATCTGGGCGGTACATTCATTGTGGCCACGCCGTCGTTAATTTATAGCCACTGCATTCTGCGAACGGTTAAGGACGCCAGTCCGGGCAGTGAGGGCTTACCGCAGCGATCCTGGTTGTGGGAGTTCGAACAACCCTTGATCACTGAGAAGGATGCGGAAAGGGCCACGAATACCTTTGTCAATAAGATTGATAGTGGGGAAAAGGTAACCAGCAGCGCATGGACTAATACGGCTAACGCGCTCGGTAACACCGCGCTTGGTGGTTCGGTCAGTGACGTTGTTTCTGGGCTAATCGGTAAGTTACAGGGGGCATTCGGCCTATGAGCACGGCGTATTACCCCTTCTCTGGCAATGAGCAAAAAAGCCTGGAATTTGCGCCAGTACTTGATGGAGCTGTATGCAGTGCCCGGATTAAATGGAACATAGCCGCGCAGCGCTGGTATCTGCTTATCACGGATAACTCAGGAAGCGTGTTGCTTAACACCGCAATGGTTGGCTCTACAACACAAGGCGGTATAAACCTTATTTCTGGTGCTTTTTCTCAAACAACCCTGATATGGCGCGAAAAAGACGCACAAATAGAGGTGTCCGGTTAATGCGCTACTACGAGATAAACATACTTGATAGCAAAAATCAGGTGATCCGGCGGTATTCCAGTCTGAGAAATGGAGTCTATAACCCCGGTTGCCTAATGGTTGAGTTCGACATCCCGCGTTTCGGAGAATCAACCCCAGCAGGAGAAGCACATCTCACCATTTGGGGGATTGGCCCACAGGAAATGCAGCAAGCCAGGCAAGATCTGCATGGAAAGAAAATTCAGATAGTTGCCGGAATGTCGCCAGGATTGCCGCTGGCGGGAAAGTGGAACCGTAAATTAGCCATTGAAGGCACAATTTTTCAGGTATTCGGCAACTGGCAGGGGACCGATCTGAGGCTGGATTTTATTATCGTCTCAGGCCCTATCAATGACAGCGACCCGCAACGCCTTGCCCCGATTCAACTGACTTTCCCATGGCGAGCGGGCACGGCACTCTCCGTAGCCCTGACTCAGTGCCTTATGAATCTTGGTGGTGGATACCGCCCTAATATCAGCGTTAGCGATCGTCTGGTTCTTAATTATGACTGGCCGATGTTTTGTGGTTCTATTAAGGACCTGGCGCAAAAAATAAAGTCCTTTTCACTTTCCTGCATAAGAGACCCTGGATATTCTGGCGTAGAAATGGCGGTCGTCAATGGTAATGAAATCAGGGTGTGGGACAATGATTATGCCAACCATGTCGATAAAGCATCGAAAGCGAGTGCGTCCGCCAGAGTAAAAAACCCCATTCAGATCGAATTCGTTGATTTGGTGGGGCAGCCCACGTGGATAAATTTTGGTGTTGTCAGTCTCATCTGTGTGATGCGTGCAGACATTCAGACGGGCGACCACATCCTGATGCCTAAGCGCGCCAGACCCATGATCCAGGCCTCATCATATTCTCATTACCGGGATGACTCTGCTTTCACAGGCGAGTTTATTGTGCGATCGGTGCGTCTGCTGGGAAACAGTCGGCAGCCGAATGCAGAGTCATGGATAACAATCATTGAAGCGGGAGTGCGCAAACCGGTAGGTGGTAAATGAGTATTGAGCAGAAAGTAAACTTTGCCAGAAACATGAACCGGTTTACCGACCAAAAGCTGGAGGAAGCCTTTCAGAGCGCCGGAAAGGTTCTTCCGGCCAGCATCGTAAGCCAATCGGGAAATATGATCACAGTGTCGTTTGAGTTGCGTGATACCCCCTACGTTTTCCCACAGGTAACCATCCCGCTGTTTGGACCCCAATATATCCGCTACCCGATGCAACCGGGCGACAAAGGCATTGTTATCCCGGCAGACACGTATCTTGGCGGCGTAAGCGGGCAAGGGGGCGGCGTGGCAGACCTTACCCCCCCAGCCAACCTTAGCGCGCTGGTTTTCTTGCCCATCAACAACACGGAATGGGGAGCGGTGAATGGCCAGGTGCTGACCCTGTATGGTCCCGAGGGTGTCACTATTCGTGACGCTGGCAGCAACACCACGTTTCTGCTTACACCGCAAAGCATCACTATAGCTACCCCTGATTCCTTTAAGGTGACCCTAGGGGGAACGGTTCTCACTCTGACCCAGGAAGGGTGGTCGCTCACCGGCCAGAGTGGAGCCCTTCAAGACAACACGGCCAGCACAAGCCCACGCATCATGCATGCAGGGTGGCAGCAATTATTACAATGGCTGAATTCCCATCAGCACAGCAATGGTAATGGCGGGGGAAACACGGGCGGCCCGATAAGTGGGTTTGATGGGAGCATAACAGGATGAGAACTTACGGCAGAGATCCAGGCGGCAAGTGGGTTATGGTCGAGACGGATGCCAACGGTTTTAATGATGCGGTGTACCTGACCACGCTTGTGCAAAACCTGAAACTGGCCCCGGAGGAATCCCCGTTCTATGCAGAGAATGGCATTCCGGCTAACAGCTCGGTTATCCAGCAGGTGCTGCCCACTTATTATGTGAACAGATTGCAGCGCCAATTTAGCCAGTATTTTTCTTCGCTACAAATATTGCCAGTCAGCATTGATCCGCCGATTTACACTATCTCGGTCATCACACACTCTGGCTCTAAAATTATTACGACGGTGAACGTATGAGCGACATGTCTGTTAGCTATGATGCGGCAGGGCCAGTTCCGAAAACGGCTGAAGCGTTGCGCAGCCAACTCGTATCCATTGCCACGACATTATCACCGGGACTAACCACTGATTTACCAGGATCGTTGATAGAAGATATCGTTGGTACTGATGTGGGAGCACTACTGGTGTGCGACCAAATCCGGGTTGACCTCATCAACTCGGTTGGCCCCCTTAAAGCAAATGCGTTCCTGCTGAATTTGCTGGCTCAGCAGGCTGGGATTGCTGGTCGAAAAGCGCAGGGATCAACAACCGTCCCGGTGCAATTTTCAGGGCCAGCAGGATTTGTTATTCCGCAGGGGTTTCTGGTATCTGACGGCACCCATACCTACTCTCTGAACGATGCAACGATTATCCAGGTATCAGGGGTTAGCTCTCCTGCGACGTGCGAAGCGACCATGCCTGGAATGTGGGCGGTTCCGGCAGGAACGGTAAATCAGATCATTAGCAGCCTGCCGTCGCAAATATCACTATCATGCACAAACCCAACCGAAGGTATACCCGGTGCGGACCCGGAGACCGTTTATGAATTCCGTGAGCGTGTATGGCAGGCGCAGATGGCTACTGTTCAAGGGTACCCTGGATTCATTCGCCAAAAGCTCACTGATCTGGAGAACGTCCAGGCCAGACTGGTTTCCGTTGTGCAGGATGGAAATTATTGGGTTGTGATGTGTGGTGGTGGTGATATTTATGAGATGGCCGGCGCAATCTATAAATCAGCGGGTGACGTCAGCAGACTGAGGGGAAGTTCAGTGAATGTCACCGGGATAACCAACGCAAACCCCGGCGTGGTGACAACGGATATTACGCATGGTTATTCCAACGGGCAGGTGATCCGTATTTCTGGCGTGAAGGGTATGACTGGTGTGAATGATGTCAACCTTACCGTTCATGTTATCAGCCCACATTCGTTCTCTATCGGCATTGACACAACCGGTTCGGGGGCGTGGACGGCTGGGGGAGTTGTCAGCCCTAATCTGCGGAATAATGCGGTTACTGTAAACGACTGGCCGGACGACTACATCATCCCATTCGTGATCCCACTACAGCAGCATGTAACGGTAACTTTTGACTGGGCAACAAAGAGCGTTAATTACCTGACCGACGCAACGGTCGCCTCTCTCGTCTCCGCCCCTGTAATTCAATATGTCAATGAGATTTTTGCGGGTAAACCGCTCAATATTAACAATCTGAAAGACACGTTTTTACAGGCGGTTAATAGCGTTCTTGATATGAGCCTAATCTCTACGCTGACCGTAACGGTAACGGTTAACGGGATTATTACCTGGCCAGATGTAGGGACCAATATTATTAGTGGTGACCCCTACAGTTACTTTCATATTTCATCTGACGGGGTGATTATCAACGGGGTATAGCATGCTTGATGATGTCATTAAATCTTACCTATATACGGGCTTTGTTGAATAAATCAGAACTTGTAACGACTGCGCCCCATACGGGTCGATTGTTACGTGATGCGAATACTGTTCGGCATTCCTAATAGCGTGATCCGGTTAAGCGCTTTGACCATGGCCATGGCTTCACCCACC
>NZ_JAHWCO010000533.1:0-1596 GCF_020054415.1 Candidatus Symbiopectobacterium sp.
CTCCGATGATTACCCAAAAGTTCTATTTATTCAACAAAGCCTGAAAATGCTTGTCATCTCAGGTGTACACTTTTCTCATGAGGCCTAACTGCATGATTTTACGTTGCGAGGATCCGTCGTTTCGCTGGGCTGCCAGCATAATATCTATTTATTCAACAAAGCCTCCCTATTATTCAACAAAGCCGCGTTATGACTAATTTTGAACACAACGTGTTATTTAAGATTTAAGCGTACTTTTTTAACATGCTGATATGCCAATGGATAGTTTTTACTATTCTCTAAAATAAAATCATCTATTTCTTTGAGTAATTCTGATTTATCAATATTTGTTTTATCTACTTTTGCGTAAATATCACCATTTATTGGTCCTTTATGATATTTATTAGATGGGGTTTCTGATGAATAAAATTGAATATCTTCATAAATAGGTTGATTGATTTGATTATATGGCCCTGAATATATTTGTTCATCGTTTTGGTCATATGGTTTTGAATATATAAGCTTGTTATTCAATTCATAGGGATTGGCATAGATATTTAAATCATTGAATTCCTTTATCTCATTATTAAATTCTTTGGCAAGATTTCCTTGTGTATTTCTTTTTATTTCGTTAATTGATTGAGCAAAATGATAAATCCATTCATTTTCTGTTCCTATTACATTAGTAATATCCAAGCCATCAATAGATTCTAGCGAGGAACGTTGTGTAGAATAATAATCAAAACATTTCATTTGTAATGAAACCCATTTTTGGGCTAAATGCTGATTAATACCCATTTCTTGCTTTGTTTCTTCATGCAATAAATGCAGGTCCACTCTTCCCTGATTAGCTAAACAAACTCCCTCTAATTTATTTTTCCCATCATCATATTTTACTTGATTTAAAGCTACATCGAGACCTTCACGGATAACAGTATTGTAGTCTAATAACTCACTATTATTAGTTAATTCTCTTTCTTTTAAAGAATAAATATCTTTTTCAGTGTTCCCATAAACCAATGCGCGTTCACCCATGACATCTTTAATGGAAAAAGAAAAAGTATATGCTCCATATTCGTTTGGAGTAATAGATGCCTGAAATCTGTCCTGATAAACAGGATGTGCCATTTCCTTAAGTTGGTAAAACGCAGTCACTTTTTTTAAGATGGATTCAGTATCAAGTTCATCATTGTTATGTGTTAGCTCATAAATTTTTTCCAGCGCTTCACTTGTGTTGGTTCCACAAAACCAATCTTTAATTTTTTCCCATATGCCAACATGTGCAGCTTCTTCTTTTGATGAACTATTAATAGCGCGTTGGACATCTTCATGGCTAAGCGTTCTATTGAATAGAAATGAAGAATTACCTTGAATAGAAAGTGACATAATATTGCTCCTTTTCTGATCGTGACTCAAATTTATAGTTATTTAAACAGATTATCCATCTGCGCAAATCGGTCAAACAGCTGATAATTTCGGCTTTGTTGAATAAATCAGAACTTGTAACGACTGCGCCCCATACGGGTCGATTGTTACGTGATGCGAATACTGTTCGGCATTCCTAATAGCGTGATCCGGTTAAGCGCTTTGACCATGGCCATGGCTTCACCCACCTGA
>NZ_JAHWCO010000723.1:0-4181 GCF_020054415.1 Candidatus Symbiopectobacterium sp.
AACGCTGATGGCCACTTTTGCCATAACCGTGTTTTTTCACAGGAGATGTCTGTTCACAAAACGGGCATCTTACATCAACTTTAGCCACTGTATTCCACATCCAAAACCGGACATTTCACACTGCAATCAACATATTGAATAAACGACACAATATTCGTTATATATTTATCTATCTGATATATAAAGGTTTTTCTATTACATAGGCCTCCAACATAGTCGAAAAGAGGCGTAAAAATTGTCGTAACTCATCCTGAGGCAAAGATTTTTGGTTTTTTTCGCCTTTATGAGAGAAATAAGCTACCTTAGCCACGTGAATTCCCCCTCTTTTGCAAAAGGTCTCTATGCGCAATCGCACGTTAGCCGATCTCGACAAGGTTGTCGCGCTGGGTGGCGGGCACGGCCTTGGTCGCGTCATGTCATCACTTTCCTCGTTGGGTTCACGACTCACCGGCATTGTGACGACCACCGATAACGGCGGCTCGACGGGCAGGATCCGCCGCGCAGAGGGCGGCATCGCTTGGGGGGACATGCGCAACTGCCTGAACCAACTGATCACCAGCACGAGTGTGGCCTCCGCCATGTTTGAATATCGCTTCACCGGTAGCGGTGAACTCGCTGGACACAATCTGGGCAATCTGATGCTTAAAGCCTTGGATCATCTGAGTGTGCGGCCGCTGGAAGCCATTAACCTGATTCGTGGACTGCTGAAAGTGGATGCGGTACTGATCCCGATGTCAGAACATCCTGTCGATCTGGTTGCTACCGACACGGGAGGAAAACAGATCTACGGTGAGGTGCAAATAGACAATCTGAATGCACTACCACAGGAGTTGCAACTCCATCCCGCGGTCAAGGCGACGCAGGAAGCGATTGATGCCATCGACCAGGCCGATGTGATCCTGATTGGTCCAGGCAGCTTTCTGACCAGCCTGATGCCTCTGCTGTTGCTGGACGATCTGGCGCGAGCCCTGCGCCGCACACCAGCGCAGATGGTCTATATCGGCAATCTGGGACGAGAACTCAATCAGGCCGCTGCCCATATGACACTGGCACAAAAGCTCGCCATGATCGAAAACAAGGTGGGGCGTAAAGTGGTGGATGCTGTTATCGTGAGTCCACACACCTCGGTGCAGGGCATCAACGATCGTCTCATCGTACAGCAGCCATTAAGCGCGGCTGGTGTGCCGCACCATCACGATCGCGAACTGCTGCGCCAAGCGCTGGAAATTATCCTACAACGTCTAGGCTAACCGTACTACAGCCGAGGGCTATTCCCCGCACAGCCACGGCGTATGGGTAACGCCAACCAGAATTCCTTCCGGGCTAAGGAAACTCGTCACCCACTGCCCCCACGGTTCGAGTCGGTTATCTACCAGCAAGGTATATCCCGCCCGTTTAACCGCCGCCGTGGCGACCACCATATCAGCAACCTCAAACTCCAACCAGGTTTGCGGGACGGTGACGTCATCCGGCAAATGCTCAGTGTCGAAGCAGGATTGACCCGCCTGCGCCAACGGCCACAGCGCGAAGTGCTTCACTCCATCGAGCGTATCGGTGACCAGATAATCGCTCGACTCCCCCAACGGTTTAAGCGGCAAATGTAGCGTGTCCAGATAGAGCGATCGACTGTCAACAGCGTCCACAGCGATCGTGCCGAAGCCCGCGATAAACAGTACATCTACATCGTGTATAGAAAATGTTATGTCGGCTCCTTGCGCGAAGGGAAATCAGGATGCGGCGATAAATCGCTCACGTAATGCATGAATCTGGTCACGCAATGCCGCAGCTTCTTCGAACTCCAAATTCTGCGCATGCTTCATCATTTGGCCTTCCAGTTCACGAATCTTTTGCTCCAACTCTTTTGGCGTCAGTGCATGATATTCTGCGGCAGGTTCAGCGGCTTTACGACCAGTACGCCCTTTGCCTTTCGGCGTCGGTTGCCCCAATTGCAAAATATCGTCGATTTTCTTGTTAAGCCCGGTAGGCACAATCCCGTGCGCTTCGTTGTACGCTTGCTGCTTCTCGCGTCGCCGCTCCGTTTCCTGAATGGTACGCTGCATTGATGGCGTAATCTTGTCGCCATACAGGATGGCTTTACCATTAAGGTTACGTGCGGCACGGCCGATGGTCTGAATCAAGGAGCGTTCCGAACGCAGGAAGCCCTCTTTATCCGCGTCCAAAATAGCCACCAGCGACACTTCTGGCATGTCCAACCCTTCTCTGAGCAGGTTGATACCCACCAGCACATCAAATTCGCCCAGTCGCAGGTCACGGATGATTTCAACGCGCTCGACGGTATCGATGTCCGAGTGCAGATAACGCACGCACTCACCGTGTTCTTCCAGGTATTCGGTGAGATCTTCCGCCATACGTTTGGTTAAGGTGGTGACCAGCACGCGCTCGTTCAACGCAACGCGCTTGCGGATTTCAGACAACAAATCGTCCACCTGCGTCGCAACCGGACGCACTTCCAGTAGCGGGTCAAGCAGTCCCGTAGGCCGCACCACCTGATCGACGACATCACTGCCGGAATGCTCCAGTTCGTAATTGCCGGGTGTCGCCGAAACATAGATGGTTTGCGGTGCGAGCGCTTGAAACTCCTCAAACTTCATCGGCCTGTTGTCCAACGCTGACGGCAGACGAAAACCATATTCGACCAGCGTTTCTTTACGCGCACGGTCACCGCGGTACATGCCGCCCAATTGCGGGATCGTTACGTGGGATTCATCGATCACCAACAATCCATCGGCAGGCAGGTAGTCAAATAGCGTCGGCGGCGGCTCACCCGGCCCGCGTCCAGAAAGATAGCGCGAATAGTTTTCGATACCGGAGCAATAACCGAGTTCGTTCATCATCTCAAGATCGAATTGCGTACGCTGCGTCAGCCGCTGTTCTTCCAGCAGTTTATTGTTTTCCAACAATACGTTGCGACGCTCAGCGAGATCCAGCTTGATATCTTCCATCGCCTGAAGAATACGCTCACGCGGGGTGACATAGTGGGTTTTCGGGTAGATGGTATAGCGCGGCACCGTTTGTAGCTGCTGGCCAGTGAGCGGATCGAACAGCGTCAGGCGTTCAACTTCTTCATCGAACAGCTCAACGCGCAACGCAATCTCATCGGATTCCGCCGGAAAAATATCAATCACTTCGCCGCGCACACGGAAAGTACCACGCGTAACGGCCTGATCGTTACGCGAATATTGCAGTTCGGTCAGTCTGTGCAAAATCGAGCGCTGATCGATAATCATGCCTACCGTCAGGTGCAGCATCATTTTCAGATAGAGATCGGGATCGCCCAACCCGTAAATAGCCGAGACCGACGCGACCACCACCACATCGCGCCGTTCCAGCAGCGCTTTGGTAGCTGACAGACGCATCTGTTCAATATGCTCGTTAACCGACGCGTCTTTCTCGATAAAAGTGTCCGAGCTAGGTACATAGGCTTCGGGCTGGTAGTAATCATAGTAAGAGACGAAATACTCAACCGCATTATCAGGGAAAAACGCTTTCATCTCACCATAGAGTTGCGCCGCCAGGGTTTTGTTGGGTGCCAACACCATGGTGGGGCGGTTAAGATCCGCAATCACGTTGGCAATGGTAAAGGTTTTTCCCGAACCGGTTACCCCCAGCAACGTCTGATGCGCCAACCCCGCCTCCAGCCCCTCTTCCAGCAGACGTATCGCTTCAGGCTGATCGCCTGAGGGGGTAAACTCGGAGTGCAGTTTAAAGGGTTTGCTCATGAACAACCTGCCAGAAAGTGGACCAAGCGTCGCGAAAACAGGCAACGCACAGTAACATTTAACAATAGTGTGAGGCGTAAAGCATAGCACTAACAGTGCACCTCAGAAATTCGTTTACCCACAGTATACTGAATATAAAAGGGTCTTCCCTTGTTGTGGTGGCTGAAGGCATGATAATGGCGTATTAAATTGCAGAGGTCACCACCATGGAAGAAAAGTCTCTCTACGCTCATATCCTCAACCTGTCTATTCCGTGGCAGGTAAAGTCTCTTTCTCTCGATGAGAATGCCGGTTCTGTTGCCGTTACAGTCGGTATCGCTGAAAACTCTCAGTTAACCTGTCCAACCTGCGGGAAACACTGTCCTATTCACGATCACCGACATCGTAAATGGCGCCATCTCGATACCTGCCAGTTCGCGACAATAGTCGAAGCTGATGTAC
>NZ_JAHWCO010000081.1:0-1455 GCF_020054415.1 Candidatus Symbiopectobacterium sp.
CTATTAGGAATGCCGAACAGTATTCGCATCACGTAACAATCGACCCGTATGGGGCGCAGTCGTTACAAGTTCTGATTTATTCAACAAAGCCCCAAAACTGGCATGGAAAAACAGCATGATTACCTATTATTCAACAAAGCCTCACAGAAATGGACGATGCCCTTACAGGACTAGCGCATGGCAATGAGTCGCTTTATTATCGAGTTCGGTGACCGCCTTGACGGTCACTTCTGAGGAAAGGCATTTACACAAAATCTTAAACAGGCTCAATTAACGCAGCAGAGACAGAGCAATCTGCGGAATCTGGTTGGCTTGAGCCAATACAGCAGTACCAGCCTGTTGCAGAATCTGGTTTTTGCTCATGTTAGACACTTCGACCGCCACATTAGCATCTTCAATACGGCTACGTGCCTCAGCCAGGTTAGTTACGGTATTGTTCAGGTTAGTGATGGTGGATTCAAGACGGTTCTGAATCGCACCCAGATCACTACGTTGCGTATCAACGGCTTTCAGTGCAGCGTACACATCAGCCAATACGGTAGTACCCAGAACGTCAACACCTTTGGCACCAACTTGACGTTGACCAGCAGCACTACCTACACCGGAAACAGTAACTTGGCCACCAGAAGCAGCGGCAGAACCAGCGGGATCAAATTTGTTCCAGCCAGAGTTGCCTTTCAGGGTGATGTTGACAGCTTCTTTATCGTTAGCACCTACCTGGATGGAAATAGACGTATCAGCATTGGATTTGGACAGAATTTTGATATTGTTGAACTGAGTCTGAGAAGCAATGCGGTCAATTTCTTCCAAACGTTGGTTAACTTCAGACTGGATGGAGTCGATGTCAGATGCAGAGTTAGTACCACTCTTTGCCTGAATAGACAGTTCACGGATACGTTGCAGGTTGCTGTTGATTTCGTTCAGAGAACCTTCAGTAGTCTGCGTGATTGAGATACCGTCGCTGGCGTTACGAGCAGCCTGAGTCAGACCTTTGATGTTCGCGGTGAAGCGGTTAGCAATCGCCTGACCAGCAGCATCATCTTTAGCGCTGTTGATGCGATAGCCTGAAGACAGACGTTTAATAGCTGTCCCCAGTGCGGAGTATGATTTATTCAGGTTATTTTGTGCTACCATCGACAGGCTGTTAGTGTTGATCACTGCCATAGTTGTATTCCTTTTTCAATTCAAGTCAGTTAGGGGGACAGCGTATGCCGCCCACGGTTTCATCACCGTCCTACCTGATATCGGCGCTCCTTTCAGAAGCTTTAATGATTTTTTAAAATTTCCTTCGAAGTGGATTACTGATTAAAATACGGGCTTTGTTGAATAAATAGATTTTATGCTGGCAGTCCAGTGAAACGACGGATACTCGCAACGTAAAATCATGCAGTTAGGCCTCATGAGAAAAATGTACACCTGAGGGGACAAGCATTTTCTACCAAAACTGGCTTGGCA
>NZ_JAHWCO010000018.1:0-1446 GCF_020054415.1 Candidatus Symbiopectobacterium sp.
GGCTTTGTGTTTGATAATGGGATTGTTAGTATGAAGCATGATAGTTACCTCGCGTTTTGTTTAAGGATTAGACTCCCATATCAAAACCGGTAACTCTCAACCTTTCAAGGTACAGTGTCAGATCTAGTCGCGACTAATACAAAGAATCTGAACCAGATGTAATCTGACAGACACCTGTATAAATAATCGGTAACTGTCAGATCAGGTATAAGCTAGTACACATCATATCGTGGCAGTTCGCGAATGCCATCAAAGGTGCGCTGTACCGGAGTAGCATCCGCTTTCGGTGCCTCTTTATGGTACAGGTCGACATAAACCGTCTGACTGTTGCCTCGGTTTTGTTCGTTAATCGCCTGAATGTAAAACGCATCAGCTCCGGCTTTGTCGTCACGTTTTGAGGCTTCAGCCACCGCGTCAAAAATTGCGTCAAAACGGCCACTAAAAGAAATTCAATCGAACGGTTTTACCGCAGCAGCCTGCTCGGGTGTCAATTCCTGTGCCGCGTGGGCAGAAAAAACCGAGAGAGAGGAGGGTAGACGCGATAACGCGAGTCTTCAGCTTCATAAAAAATCCTTTCGCCTGACGCATGGAAGGTTGCGACAAAAAACGTCATCACCTGATGACACAACGTGGTGCCGATTATGGCACGTAATCAGCGCGTTCGCCTCAGCATTTTGTCTGGCGGCGGCGTATCGTCAGGTGGTGAAGCATTCGCGGCACAAAAAAGGGAATAATACCCATTAATGATAATTTGCGTGCGATAAGTGAGATTTATAAGGATTGTCAGTAATAACAACCTTGTAACAAGCGAGTTTTGTGAATTACTGCTAAATACGTTTTGGAAGATAATGATAAAAACAAGGTAGATAGCGGCGGCTTTTCTCCTGAACTCGAGCCATTCGCTGAAGTTTGCTAAGCATTTGGGCTTTGTTGAATAAATCAGAACTTGTAACGACTGCGCCCCATACGGGTCGATTGTTACGTGATGCGAATACTGTTCGGCATTCCTAATAGCGAGATCCGGTTAAGCGCTTTGACCATGGCCATGGCTTCACCCACCTGAGCATCGTAGTCTCTCAGACTTAGATGACCACCCAGAAGCCTTTTGAACCGGAACATGGCCGTTTCAGCCACTGAGCGCCGGTGATATCCCACTTTCTTTTTCCAGATATCGTTACTACCGCTAATGCGCTGATTTGCAACAGTGTGGTTACGCTCGTGGTAGCGATCTGGCCAATATTTCGCCCCCCTTCGTGGCGGGATAAGCGGCCTTATTTTCTTCCTCAGCAGAGCATCATAGCAGTAAACTGTATCGTAAGCGCCGTCAGCCGATACCTCTCTGATTTTCCGGTGGGTCTGGTTTATCAGCGCCGGTAGAGCTTGGGCATCAGTCGTACCACTGAGCGACAAATCCGCACAGATAATCTCATGCGTCACACTGTCTAC
>NZ_JAHWCO010000665.1:0-6357 GCF_020054415.1 Candidatus Symbiopectobacterium sp.
AAAAGAAAGTGGGCTATCACCGGCGCTCAGTGGCTGAAACGGCCATGTTCCGGTTCAAAAGGCTTCTGGGTGGTCATCTAAGTCTGAGAGACTACGATGCTCAGGTGGGTGAAGCCATGACCATGGTCAAAGCGCTTAACCGGATCACGCTATCAGGAATGCCGAACAGTATTCGCATCACGTAACAATCGACCCGTATGGGGCGCAGTCGTTACGAGTTCTGATTTATTCAACAAAGCCCCGCTCTGAAAGCGATTACGGTAGCGATAGCCTTCGGGCGTCATGCCCTGCGGTGAAAACATCAGCAGGTATTTATCCCCAAGCTGGAAGAAATCTGGGCACTCCCACATATAGCCCAACCAGCGATCGGCTTTAGCCAACACCCATTCCAGACGCCATTGGAAAATAGAGAGGTGCCGCTGTAAAGCAATACCTGCACCCTATAATGAGTATCACGCGCGCCAACCACCATAAACCAGCGGCCATTCTGCTTCCAGACCTTGGTGTCGCGGAAATGCATGATGCCGTCGGGCGGGGTGACTATCACCCCCGTGTTTGGTGAAATGGAGGCCATCTTCGCTGCTGGCAATACATTGTACCTAGCGGATCGCGCCGTCATTACCGACACCCTGTAACCACACGTGGCCGGTATAGATAAGCGTAAGAAGGCCATTGTCATTCACGGCGCAACCGGAAAAACAACCGTCCCTATCGAAGGCGTCGCCGGGTGCCAGCGCAATGGGTTGATGCTTCCAGTGCACCAGATCGTGGCTCGTCATGTGCCCCCAATGCATGGGCCCCCAGTGTTCATCGTAAGGATGGTGCTGATAAAACACATGATAGCGGCCATCACAGTACGCCAACCCGTTAGGATCGTTCATCCAGCCTGTGGGTGGGGGGGGAGCGAGATGGAAAGCCGGGTAAAAACGCGCTTTTCGCTGCTTTTCCAGCAGAAGCTGGGCATGACTGGCATCGTGAAGCGTTTGGTTTTTTATCATGGCATGCACCTGTCATCGTTGTTGAACAACGGTTCCTCTGGAGAGAGCAGCCCGGATTGGATGATAAAAATTGTCGACGTTAACACTGAGGCTGGCAAACGGTCGTATCGGGTAACTGAGAGATATATCACGATTATTGGCGCTAACTCGTTAATAATACGTTATTTGTATTGATTTTTGTAAGTTTTGTTTCCAAAAAGCAACACTGAGGCCATGACAAAACGGCGAGAGAACGCCTTGCGCTTATTCACGGGTCTAAGTATACTGGCGCGTCATTTTTTTCAGCCGCATATACACGTTCCTTGCTTCCATGGGCCGCGGCTGACCCTGACAGGAGGCTGAAAAATCCGTAAGGAGCTATTCGATGCGTCATTACGAAATCGTATTTATGGTCCATCCTGACCAAAGCGAACAGGTTCCGGGCATGATCGAGCGCTACACTGGTGCTATCACTGGTTCAGAAGGAAAAATCCACCGTCTGGAAGACTGGGGCCGCCGTCAGCTGGCTTACCCGATCAACAAACTGCACAAGGCACACTACGTTCTGCTGAACGTTGAAGCTCCGCAGGAAGTGATCGATGAGCTGGAAACTAACTTCCGCTTCAACGATGCCGTTATCCGCAGCATGGTTATGCGTACCAAACACGCTGTAACTGAAGCGTCTCCGATGGTGAAAGTGAAAGACGAACGCCGTGAGCGTCGTGATGAATACGCTGAAGCCGGTGATGATGCTGAAGCTGGGGATTCTGAAGAGTAATTGCCGTGGCGACCGCTAATCGTCTGGAACTGTCTGGCATGATATGCAAGGCACCGGTACGAAAGGTCAGCCCGTCGGGCATTCCTCACTGCCAGTTTGTGCTTGAGCACCGCTCGGTACAGGAGGAAGCCGGACTTCGTCGGCAAGCATGGTGTCGTATGCCCGTGATTGTCAGCGGACGTGAGTCTCAAGCAATTACCCACAGTATAACGGTCGGTATGCACATCAGGGTTCAGGGCTTTATTTGCAGCCATCAAGGGCGCAATGGGCCGAACAAACTGGTGTTACATGCCGAGCAGATTGAATTGATAGATTCTGGAGACTAGCCAAATGGCACGTTATTTCCGTCGTCGCAAGTTCTGCCGTTTCACCGCGGAAGGCGTTCAAGAGATCGACTATAAAGATATCGCAACGCTGAAAAACTACATCACTGAAAGTGGTAAAATTGTCCCGAGCCGTATCACCGGTACTCGTGCCAAGTATCAGCGTCAACTGGCCCGTGCTATCAAGCGCGCGCGCTACCTGTCTTTGTTGACGTACACTGATCGTCATCAGTAATCGGCCACAGTCCACTAACGAGACTTTGAGAGGATAAGGTAATGCAAGTTATTCTGCTTGATAAAGTAGCAAACTTGGGCAGCCTGGGTGATCAGGTAAACGTTAAAGCGGGCTATGCTCGTAACTTCCTGGTTCCGCAGGGCAAAGCTGTGCCTGCAACCAAGAAAAACGTTGAGTTCTTCGAAGCGCGTCGCGCAGGACTGGAAGCCAAACTTGCTGATGTTCTGGCTGCTGCTCAAGCGCGTGCTGCGCAACTGACTGAACTGGGTACTGTTACCCTCGCGTCCAAAGCTGGCGACGAAGGCAAACTGTTCGGTTCTATCGGTACGCGTGACATCGCTGATGCTGTCACCGCTGCTGGCGTTGCTATCGCTAAAAGCGAAGTTCGCCTGCCTAACGGTGTACTGCGTACACTGGGCGACCACGAAGTGAGCTTCCAGGTTCACAGCGATGTGTTCGCTACGCTGAACGTGCTGGTTGTTGCTGAATAAGCAATGCCACGGTGCCTTCGGGCGCTGAGCGTTATGCGTGAAACGCCGACCTTCGGGTCGGCGTTTTGCGTTTTATGGGCTATCAGTAGGCACTGCAACGGTGATTGGGCGTATGCTAACTTGGTTTATGACTGGAGGTTATCGTTATGTCCGCAGCCACTGATGTACCGCACATTCATTTACAGCGGGTTTATGATGTGCAAGGGCCTTTTGCGCACCCCACGTTTCTGGTGGACCGGTTCTGGCCACGCGGTGTTCGAAAAGAGCGGCTGGAAGGTGCGCAGTGGCTTAAAGCGGTTGCGCCCAGCACAGCACTGCGTCAGGCATTCCACGCAGCGCCAGACGCGTGGGACGCTTTTGTTGCGCAGTATCGCGCCGAACTGGCACAACAACGCCATTGGCAGATCATTACGTCGGCACTTTCGTGCTCTGGTGAAGTCACATTGCTCTATGGCAGCAGAGATCCACAGCGCAATCATGCGCAGGTACTACGGGATTTTCTGCTCGCGCAGTGTAACGTCTGAACAGACCTTAACGCGTACGAAGAAATACGCCATCGGATTGGCGCGTGAAGTGCACCCGCTGGCCATCCGCTGTTTCAATCTCCAACTCAGACACCATTCCTTGCGCATTGAGCCGCAGTTTGACCTGTTGCCCGGCACGTAGGTTGCTCAGTGGCTTATCTCTTCCTTCCACCTGGGCCATTGCGAAAACGTCGTTGACGGGCAGGTTATTATCCCTGAACAGCTGTGCCAGCGTTTGTCCTGCGGCAATCGGGTAAGTCTGCCAGGCTGGCGCGGCTGGCTCTACCGGGGCTGGTGTGCTGTCTGCTAGGTTAGCGTGCATTGGTGCTGATTCATTGAGTGTGATGGGGGTGGCAGATGACGGAGTCCGCGATGTTGGCGGCGAATAGGGCCACAATAGTGCGATCAGCAGCAGTGCGAAGGCAATCAGAATCGCACGGCGGTGGAAGGCAGGCAACGGATCCATCCAGTGGTAGCCGTCAGGGTGATGCCACAGTCCTCTCAATAGATCACGCACACGCTTAAGCAGTGCTGACAGAAGGAGAGAGGGCGCATTACGCTGTTTTTCGGCCCAAGCCAAAGGCAAACGCGGAAGAACGCGTAGAACGCTGCGAATCAGCGCTTGATAATCCCTTGCGGGGGCTACTCGTTTCCTAGGCGCGATTCTGCCCATGGTGACCTCTCTCGCAACGATAGCAACCTGTAAATCTGCACAGTATATAGGTAACGCGCCAACGAAAGTAATACAAGAGTCATAATCGCTAACGTGTTGATGCTTAAGGTAACAAATTTGAGAGAAAGTGGAACCCTTAGTATAGAATAGGGCATGGTATTCGCTCGCCTTTCATACTGGTAGAGTCGGTTTTCTCGATTGTGCGCCGACTTTCGCGGGATCTGCGCACTGCCAACGTCTCTGCAACGTGAAGTATGACGGGTATAACGATCACACAGAAGATTTTACCCTGCCGTCCAGCGCTGTTATGCTGCGTTTTCATTTTTTTACACAATGAGGAACATCCATGAGCACCCCTTCTTACGAGAGCGTTGAGGCGCAGGCCAGTTACGGTATTGGTTTGCAGGTTGGTCAACAGTTGCAAGAGTCTGGCCTGGAAGGGTTGATCCCTGAAGCCCTGGTGGCAGGTCTGCGTGATGCACTGGCAGGCAATGCGCCCGCCGTGCCTGTGGATGTTGTACATCGTGCGCTGCGTGAAATTCATGAACGTGCTGATTCGGTGCGCCGTGAGCGCCAGCAAGCGTTGGCCGTTGAAGGTCAAGATTTCTTGGCAGACAATGCCGGTAAAGACAGCGTCAACCAGACTGAGTCCGGTTTGCAATTCCGCGTGTTGACCCAGGGGGAGGGGGCGATCCCCGCACGTCAAGATAGCGTGCGTGTGCACTATACGGGCCGCCTGATCGATGGCAGCGTGTTTGACAGCTCCGTGCAGCGCGGGCAGCCGGCAGAGTTTCCGGTGAGCGGCGTTATTCCTGGCTGGATTGAAGCCCTGACGCTGATGCCGGTCGGTTCCAAATGGGAACTCTATATTCCGCATAACCTGGCGTATGGCGAACGCGGCGCAGGCGCATCTATTCCGCCGTTCAGCGCACTGATTTTCGAAGTGGAACTGCTGGAAATCCTCTAATGCAGGTGCGGGGTGCGTTGGGTGATGCTCCCTGCAAACGCTGATAAATACGGTTCAAACGGGCGGGTTCAATGCCCACTGTGACACTATATCGCTTACGGCTTCGTCAGCGGTGCTTTCTTCATGATGTGGATGACAGGGCAGGGGATTTTCTCCAACCACTGTTTGTGCAGAAGTGCTTTTCGACTAATATCCACCGTGGTTTCATAACCTGCCGCACATTCAATAAATGCCTGATATCGTCCATGCTGCTCGCCTCCGGGCAAAATGTCGTCCCCAAATCGCATTTGTTCTCTTTGCTTGAGCCGTTCAAGGCGTTTTTCATTCTTAACATAGACGTAGATAACGGGTTCAAAGCTCGGGATAAAGATATCTCCCCAGCCACACAGCGAGCCGCTGAGAATCCATTGTTCGTGTGTTTTCAGTGCGCCAGCGAGTTGTAACTGCCTTTCTTGCGGTTCGTTTGCCACCGTATAGGGAGGGGATGTGTCGCGCCAATAAAAATTATAGGTATCGAGGTGTTGATAACCCACCCGCTCGGCGAGGCATTTGACAATGGACGTTGTGCCGGAGCCCGAGGCACCTAAGATATGTATCCTGTTTTTTGGCGACATTTGATCTCTTTTGAAGGAGAAGAAGGTCCGAAAACGTTACTTTACGCTGGTGCTGAATAAAGGGAAGAGGTCAATCTATTCGTTGGTAACGAAAATAGGGTTAATAAAAATAGCCATTCGACAAGGCGGTTGCAGGATAGCCTATTTCATCCTGCAACCAGAGTACTGCGGGTTGCGAAACTACTCGCCGCGTAGCGCGAGAGGGAACAGGATGTTGTTCTCCAGATGGATATGCTCCATCAGGTCGCTGATAAAAACATTGATACCAGCGTACAACGCGCTCCAAGTATTGCAGGCGTTTTCCGGTGGCGTCATATTGTTGGTAAGATTTTTCACCACTTCCAGTTGTTGCCCAGCATCATCATGCTCATGTTCCATCACCGAGATCGGTCCTGAAGCTTGTGCGCCCATACCCGCCTCGATCATGGGGAACAGGATGCGTTCTTCTTTCATCATGTGCTGGGATAAATCGTCAAGGATTAGCGCTAACTGAGGGTCGTGTATTCAATGAGTTGATATAGCATCAAACGTAGTACTCGCGTTCGATGTAAGTACTGATGATCCTATCGTGAATTTCGGATGATTTTGAATATCCGAGCGTCTTGCGATTGAGCCGTTGCAATCGGTTACGCAGTGTCAGATGTGCACGCTCAATACGCTGTGTATACAGCTTGCTAACAATGTGTTTTACTTTTGGAAGTTCGTCGTTGTAAACCCTGTAGCCATCCGTGTTTGCATGACTGACGACGGTAACGCTGATGACCACTTTTGCCAT
>NZ_JAHWCO010000119.1:0-3252 GCF_020054415.1 Candidatus Symbiopectobacterium sp.
CGCTGCTTGAGGGCCTTGTTATAAGAGGGCCAGTTGGTGATTTTAAAATTTTGTTTTGCCATGGAGACCTGATTTTGAAACAACTGTGGTGATCTGCTCCGATGATTACCCAAAAGTTCTATTTATTCAACAAAGCCGATCGTACCACTCAAACAGACCAAAGTGCCTCCGATGAAAAATGACAGTGTAATTTCGTTGCACTGATGGAAACAAAAGTAGCCCGTCATTTATCGCACGTTTTGGCTTCAAATATCGCACACCGCATCACAAGGCAGGGCAACTGCTTCAGTAACCGCTGATATTCTGGGGCGTTAGCGCTGTCACAGGGTTTACATCGCAGCGGGGGATCAACGCGATCCTCCGCATACCCTGTAGTAAAGCGGGTTTACTCCAATGCACTGCACGGTTATGGTGCCAAACGGCGCGTTTTTTGTCGTCGTTATGTTCACCTTTTAAGCCGGGGCACACTTCATGGAATTCATCGATCATCATCGCAGCAGATGGCTGGCGCTGGGCGCAGCCACGCTACCGGGGCAGGCGTTTGCCACGCTATCAACCCCACGTCCACGTATTCTCACGCTAGCAAACCTCAATACCGTCGAGTACCTTAAAACTGAATTCTTAGATGGCCGCCGTTACAACAAAGATGAATTGTCCCGTCTGAACCACTTCTTCCGTGATTATCGCGCCAATAAAATCAAAACCATCGATCCTGAGCTGTTTGACCAACTCTATCGCTTGCAGGTGATGTTAGGCACCAACAAACCGGTGCAGCTGATTTCGGGGTACCGCTCGGTGGACACCAACAATGAAATGCGCAGCCATTCGCGCGGTGTGCCCAAACAGAGCTATCACACCAAAGGGCAGGCGATAGATTTTCACATCGAGGGTGTGCAACTGGCCAATATTCGCAAAGCGGCGCTGAAACTGAAGGCGGGTGGCGTAGGCTACTATCCGAAAAGTAATTTCTTGCACATTGATACCGGGCCGACGCGGAGCTGGTGACCCTTAACGCTAATAGACCCCGTGGCCTGACCGTGTCATGATGTCGGTCACGTAAGGGTGCTTTTTCGTGAAGTGGAGTGCTATGAAATACCAGATTGTTCCCGTGACGGCGTTCAGCCAAAACTGTACGTTGTTATGGTGTGAGGAAACCCGCGACGCTGCGATTGTTGACCCAGGTGGCGAAGCGGAAAAAATCAAACGTGCCATCGCGCAGTGCGACAACAAAGTATCGCAAATCCTGTTGACGCATGGACATCTCGATCACGTCGGTGCGGCTCAGCAACTGGCCGATCACTATCAGGTGCCGATTGTCGGCCCGCATCCTGCTGATGCTTTCTGGCTTGATGGTTTGCCCGCACAGAGCCGCATGTTTGGCCTGACAGAGTGTGCGCCGTTAACCCCGACGCGCTGGTTGCAAGAAGGGGATTCGGTGACGGTGGGCAACACTGAGCTGTCCGTGTTGCACTGTCCGGGACATACACCGGGCCATGTGGTGTTTATCGACAAGGTATCGCGTCTGGCGCAGGTGGGCGATGTTATCTTTAATGGCGGTGTAGGGCGCAGTGATTTCCCGCAGGGCGACCATCAGGCGTTAATTACGTCTATCCGCACAAAATTGTTCCCACTCGGGGACGATATCACCTTTATTCCTGGACACGGCCCGATGTCGACGCTGGGGCAGGAGCGTAAGACCAATCCTTTTGTGCATTATTAATGCACAGGCATCCCCCCGACTAGCAGGGGATGCCTGACAACATATTACAGCACGGCCACAATGGCTTCGCACAGCGGAGCCATATTTTCTGGCGTCATACCTGCCACGTTAACCCGTCCAGAGTTCACCGCATAGACCGCAAACTCATCGCGTAGACGCAATACTTGATCTTTGGTCAGACCGCTGAACGAAAACATGCCATTCTGCTGAATGATAAAGGAGAAGTCCTGCGTCGCGCCTTTTTCCTGTAAGGTATTGACGAACAGATGACGCATGCGTTGAATGCGCTCGCGCATCGCCGTCAGTTCCTGTTCCCACAGGGTACGCAACGCCTCGTTGCCGAGGATGGTCGCTACCACCGACGCACCGTGTGCCGGTGGGTTGGAGTAGTTGGCGCGGATGATGGATTTCACCTGGCTAAACGCTTTGTCTGCCACATCGGCATTGGCCGCGACCAGGGTGCAGGCACCGACACGTTCGTTATACAGGCCAAAGTTCTTCGAATAGGAGCTGGAGACCAGCAATTCCGGATGGGAAGCAGCGAAAATACGCAGACCCTCTGCATCCTCTTCCAGCCCGCGAGCAAAGCCCTGATAGGCAAAATCAAACAGCGGCAGCCAACCCCTCTGAGCGGACAAGTCAGCTAGCGCTTGCCACTGCTGCGCCGTAGGATCGATACCGGTCGGGTTATGGCAACAGCCGTGGAATAACACCACGTCGCCCGCCTGAACCGCTTCGAGGTTTTTGACCATGCCATCAAAGTCCAGCGCGTGGTGAGCGGCATCGTAGTAGTGATAATCACACACTTCCAGCCCGGCAGCCTGGAACACGTTTTTATGGTTGGGCCAGCTTGGGTTACTTACCCAAATACGTTTAGCGGAGGTCTGGCTGGCGATAAACTCTGCGGCAATACGCAGGCCACCGGTGCCACCCGGCGTCTGCGCGCTACGCGCACCCTTTTCACTGATAATCGCGCTTTGTTTGCCGAACAGTAGCTCTTGCGTACGCAGGGCGAACTCGGGCATGCCATCGATCCCGAGATAGTTTTTGGTGGCTTCATTTTCCAGCAAAAATTGTTCTGCTTTTTTTACGCTGGCCAGCACCGGTGTCTTTCCGGTTTCATCTTTGTATACGCCGATACCCAGGTTGATTTTTTGTGGACGAGAGTCGGCGCGAAACAGATCGGCAAGGCCAAGAATCGGATCAGCGGCAGCGGCAGTAATATGTTCAAACATTGATGGCTATTCCATGACAGAGGTTAGGCAAGAAACTTCAGGTTACCGCTAGCCATAAGCTTTGCCAACCGTTTGCGATCAAAATGCAGGTGAAATAACAGGAAAAATTGTGGCGGGAGCGATAGCCATAAATGGCGCTAATACTCAGGTCGCAGAAGGCTTTGTTGAATAAATAGATTTTATGCTGGCAGCCCAGCGAAACGACGGATCCTCGCAACGTAAAATCATGCAGTTAGGCCTCATGAGAAAAGTGTACACCTGAGATGACAAGCATTTTCAACCAAAACTGGCATGGAA
>NZ_JAHWCO010000577.1:0-2946 GCF_020054415.1 Candidatus Symbiopectobacterium sp.
TCAGGTGGGTGAAGCCATGGCCATGGTCAAAGCGCTTAACCGGATCACGCTATTAGGAATGCCGAACAGTATTCGCATCACGTAACAATCGACCCGTATGGGGCGCAGTCATTACAGGTTCTGATTTATTCAACAAAGCCGGCTGCCAGCATAAAATCTATTTATTCAACAAAGCCAATTACAAAATGATTATATGGCCCGACAAGCCATAAGTTTAATAGTATATGCGTTGATTTGCGAATACTGATTTTATCCATTTAACTTATCTACAAAAAGCCCCGTTATTTATTCAAACAGCAGGGATTTTTTTATTTCATAAATTAAAGAAAAATTTCTGTGACATTACCTTTATCTATAGGGGTATAGTACCAGAATTCATCATTAATTTCCGCATGCTTCAACTTCTCTATAGGGATATTCTTCAGTACACCATTAACGGTTACTGAAATCTGTAACGTAAGCGGTTCTTGGCTGATGATGACTAAATCACCTTTTGTATTACTGTAAGCCGTAGCATTGTTGGCTAACTTATTTTCCTGGCCGTCAGCGATAACAGAATAGTCGAATTCCACATCTTTTTCGCTAATCGTTTGGACGCCATAGTAATCACCGTAAACGACGGGATCGTGGAAGAAGTCAAACTGACCGCCCTTGTTTTGTAATTTTACAAAATAGTAGTTAGGAATGGCGAATATCTGCTTCCCTATGGCTTTTTCATGATTAATGACTCTTTGCCTTACTATTTCCTGACGGTCTATTTTTTCGTAAGCGTGATACATCAGAGTGTAAGACCAGGTGAAAGTGATGCCACATAATGTAGTAACTACGGCAGTACCAATTACACCAGCTTTCACACCGCTTGTTAATAATCCATATGCTAGGAAGGAAATAGCGAACAGGAAGAACATAAACGTACCGTTCATAACCCTGTCAGGGTAGGAAGGGGATGCGAACATGATTAATGATGTGCCCAAGCCGACGCATATCACCAGCCCCGCAGAAACTAGATTACTTCTATCAATTTTTGCACGAATCTGCTTATTAAGAATAACCAGTATAACAAGCAGGAACAAAATAACATAGCCAATCCATATAAGGGTTAGGTGGTTATGGACTCTCTCAGTAATGTGGATAAAAATGCGTTCGAAAATTGATCGTCCATACCATAAATATTCCCCACTGGCGCGGATAAAATTACCCGGTGATAAAATTAACACACAGGATCCTAAGATTGCGCTGATGCTATAGATAATCTTATTTATAGAAACGGATTTTTCTCGCCATAATTCGTAAATAATTGCAAGTATAGAGAGCAGGGAGACAAATGGAGATACGCTCTCATTGGAACAACCAGCCATAAAACTGAGCAATGCAATCAATGGGTTGGTTTTTTTTATTTTTTTTGTTGTGATGCTGTAAATATAGAATAACCACGCCGCTAAAAATAGGTTTGTCCAAAGATAATTTGCTGCACCTACGATCCAAAAGGTAGTCTGCCCTAAGTTTGGGTTAGAAATCCAGTAGGTGAAAAAGATTAGTGGAAATAAAACATAGTCATGTTTGGACCAGCGTAAAGTACCTGCTGGGGTTTTTACAATGAAGTAGCAGAATGCAATCGCGGAAAACCCCGCAGCAACGGAATATATGAACTGTGATTGTGTGGAAAGAATAAGTGAACTAGCATAATCAGCGATGAACCTGCCACTCCAGGTAATGTAATGATGAAAGTGTGCTTCTGGTGATATCCCTAATAGATAATAACGGTAATCATCGGAGTGAATTGGAGTGTACCATTCAATGGCAAAAATGGCAATAAATGCCAACAATACAACCGCTGTTTTTGGTAATGACCTTAACATGATAATAATTACTCCATAGGCCGTTTTTTGCTCTTCACGATGTAACGAGGTCTCTGCTTAACTTCTGTATAAATTCTGCCAATGTACTCACCTAAAACACCAACACTTATTAACTGAACCCCACCCAAAAACAGTATAGAGACAAGAAGAGACGGATACCCGGGCACGTTATTACCAAATAGTAATTTATCTATAATCATCCATGCACCATAGATGAATGATAATCCGGCAACGAATAACCCGATGTATGTCCACATGCGAAGAGGGACTGTTGAGAAACCGGTAATCCCTTCCAATGCCAGGTTCCACAATTTCCAACCATTGAATTTCGAATTTCCTGCAACGCGCTCTGCACGGGCATATTCTACAACATCTGTATTCCCGCCTACCCAACTAAGCACGCCTTTCATGAATAGGTTGCGCTCTGGCATGAGTTTGATGTTCTCAACTACTTCACGTGACATTAGTCGAAAATCACCCACATTTTCTTCAATCTTTGGTGAGCTGATTTTATTGTGAAGTTTGTAAAAACATTCAGCATATTTACGCTTAAGGTGCCCATCAGTAGAGCGGTCAGTTCTTTTAGCAAGAACCATATCTGCGCCGGACTTCCATTTCTCAATCAGATTAGGAATCACCTCAATGGGGTCCTGCAGGTCAACATCAATAGGAATTATAGCTTCACCAGTAGCGTTATCTAGACCTGCAAATAGCGCTGCCTCTTTACCGAAATTTCTGGTGAAGGAGAGTGGAACGACCAGCTTGTCTGATACCGCCAGTGTATTGATGATGAATTCGGTTGAATCGCTACTCCCGTCGTTGATAAATACTATCTCAACGTCATATTCCTTTAACTCTTCAAACTCTCGCACTGTCTTATAGAAGATCGGTATTGTGGACTCTTCGTTAAAGACTGGAACGACCAAAGAGATTTTCATTAAGCCCCCGGCTTTGTTGAATAAATAGATTTTATGCTGGCAGCCCAGCGAAACGACGGATCCTCGCAACGTAAAATCATGCAGTTAGGCCTCATGAGAAAAGTGTACACCTGAGATGACAAGCATTTTCAACCAAAACTGGCATGGAA
>NZ_JAHWCO010000547.1:0-2788 GCF_020054415.1 Candidatus Symbiopectobacterium sp.
GCAGGCTTTTGATACGTTACCGAGTTCTTCGGCGAGATTGAGCAGGCCGGCTTTGTGTTTGATAATGGGATTGTTAGTATGAAGCATGAGAGTTACCTCGCGTTTTGTTTAAGGATCAGACACCCATATCAAAACCGGTAACTCTCAAACTTTCAAGGTCCAGTGTCAGATCTAGTCGCGACTAATACAGATAAACGCTATCGCGGTGGCCTGGCGACCTATCTCGATGTCCTGACAACAGAGGACGCCATGCTGGATACCCAGCGCGTATTAGTGAATTTGCAATCACAGGCCTTCTCACTTGACGTTTCATTAATCCACGCGTTAGGCGGCGGATTTGATGCTTCTTAATCCTCTCTCGACTTGCAGGAAGTTTTTCTATGTCACAGCGAAATAATGACTCTGCCACGCCTGCGGCGGACACACATTTTCATGCATCGCGCGCGGCGTCATCGCGTAAAAAAGGGTTTATGGGATTGGCGGCTGCGGTGGTTATCGCCGCGGGCGGCTACGGCGTGTTGTATGCGATGGTGGGGGCGCGCTATGTCGCCACCGATAACGCCTACAGTGCAGCGGAAGTGGCTGAAGTGACGCCTTCGGTAACCGGCATTGTGCAGGCCGTGAATGTGGTGGATACGCAGTGGATGAAGCAGGGAGACGTGCTGGTACAACTGGATGACACCGATGCCCGGTTGGCACTGGCGCAGGCCGAGGCGATGCTGGTGCAATCGCGGCGGCGTGTGAGCAGCTACATGGCGACCAACGAGGGATTGGCCGCGCAAGTCAAGGCGCGGGAAGCGGATGAAATGCAGGCGCAAGCGCGGCTGGTAGCGTCACAGGCTGACTTCACCAAAGCGCAGGTGGATTTAACGCGGCGCGAGGCGCTGGCAAAGTCCGGTGCGGTATCCGGTGAGGAATTAACAAACGCACGTAATGCTATGACCCAGGCTGAATCTAACCTCAATGTCGCCAAAGCGGCGGCGGCGCAGTCGGTGGCCAATCGCTTATCGACCATCGGTGCGAAAAAAGCCAATGCGGCGTTGACCATTGATGCCACGGTGGAAACCAACCCAGAGGTGATGCTTGCGAAAGCCAAGGTGGAACAGGCTCAGGTGGATTTGGCCCGCACCATTATCAAAGCGCCGGTCGATGGGGTTATTGCCAGACGTCAGGTACAGATTGGTAAACGGGTACAGAACGGCGAGCGCTTGATGACGGTGGTGCCGTTGCACGATGTGCATATCGACGCCAACTTTAAAGAGGTTGAACTGCGTCACGTGAAAATTGGTCAACCTGTTGAAGTTACGGATGATATTTATGGCGACAAGGTGGTGTATCACGGTGTGGCGAGCGGTGTCTCTGGCGGCACAGGCTCAGCGTTCTCCATGATCCCAGCGCAAAATGCAACGGGCAACTGGATCAAAGTGGTTCAACGTCTGCCGCTGCGTATTACGCTGGACAAGCAGGAACTGGCGAAACACACGCTACAGGTTGGCTTGTCAATGATTGCTACCATCGATACGCATAACACCTTGGATCTGGCGGCATCGGGCCATGAAGGCCTGACAACGGCCCGCCAGGATTAAGGCACATAACCATGAGCCACAACACTACGCAGAATACCTTTCCGTAGCCGTTGACCGGCGCCGCGCTCGTCATAGGGACCCTGTGTCTGGCGATGGCCAATTTTTTGGTCATTCTCGATACCACCATCGCCAACGTCTCTGTGTCGAATATTGCCGGGAGCCTGGGGACGTCAACCAGTCAGGGAACTTACGTCATCACATCCTACGCTGTGGCGGAGGCTATTTCTGTTCCTCTGACTGGTTGGCTGGCTTCCCGTTTTGGTGCCCTGCGGGTTTTCGTGATTTGTCTGCTGATGTTCGGCGTATTTTCAACGCTGTGCGGGATGGCGACCAGTATGAATATGCTGGTGCTGTTTCGCGTCTTTCTGGGTTTTTCCTGCGGGCCGTTGATGCCGCTGTCTCAGACGTTTATGATGCGTATTTTCCCGAAAGATAAAAGCCACGTTGCCATCGGCATTTGGAGTATGACCACCCTGGTTGCCCCGATTATGGGACCGATTCTCGGTGGCGTTATCTGCGATCAGTTTAGCTGGCACTACATCTTTATCTGTAAGACGCCCTTTGCTATTGCGGCGGGTTTTATGTGCTGGAAGATGCTACAACGTTATGAAACGCAGACGGCAAAATCGCGCATTGACGTTGTGGGACTGGTGTTGCTGGTGGTTTGGGTGTCCGCCTTGCAGATCATGCTCGATGAAGGCAAGGATCATGACTGTAGCGCTTGCCGCCGGTGGCTGCAATGGCAACCTGTTTGCCGGACGCTAACGGAGGGTCTTTTGTTCGACAATGCGCTAAAGGGAAAAAATAATGGGTGATGCTACTGCGTTGCCGAAAAGTTTCAAATACCGAGACAAAAAATAACAGGTGTTAGATCTATATACCCGTGATCATTGAAGATGCTTGATTTTACGCGGTAAGAAGATCATGCTCACCCACTATGAAGATATTTATTACCGACAAGCAAAAAGCCTAACTCGAACACCTTCATGACACCAGTCGTGATAAGCGTGTTTGTGATCGCATCAAAGCCGTCCTGCTGGCCTCCGAAGGCTAGAGTTCTACGATGATTGCGCAAGCTCTGCGTCTGCACGAAACGACGGTAAACCAACATATCAACGATTACGTCAACACTCGCAAACTTAAACCTGAAAACGGTGGGTCTGCAAGTCGGCTTTGTGCTGAAAAGACTGCGCTCTTAATCA
>NZ_JAHWCO010000636.1:0-2180 GCF_020054415.1 Candidatus Symbiopectobacterium sp.
CAAACACGCTTATCACGACTGGTGTCATGAAGGTGTTCGAGTTCGGCTTTTTGCTTGTCGGTAATAAATATCTTCATAGTGGGTGAGCATGATCTTCTTACCGCGTAAAATCAAGCATCTTCAATGATCACGGGTATATATTCTCGTATCGACACGTTTATTCTCAGGGTGAATACCTCTTACTGACAGAATGGTGCGACAAGGGTGTGCCAGCACGTGCCTTTTGACAATCGCGCCCAAATCGGGCTTTAATCAGACAAGCGCCCGTTGTCAGTGCCTCCAATCTTGCTCTGACAACGCTCTCTTTTGAAAACGGAACACTTCAATAGCGGAACTATGACTATACGACTCGTTGCACCAGCGTTACTCCTGCTTTTACTGACGTCTGGACCGGAGGTTCACGCGCAGCCCCTTGTGCCGTCAAAAGACGCCACGGCGGCACCGTACCTGCTGCCCGACGCGCCAACATTCGACCAGACTATCCCACAGTTTCGCACGCGCCATAACCTCAGCAACCCCTCATTAACGATGGGTGAATTCCGCGCGGTGGATACTGGAGAGCCCGGCGCACCGCTGACGCGTGCTGCGAGCAGAATCAATGCCCAACTCTACGCCTCAACCGCGCTGGAGCGAGGCACCGGCAAAATAAAAACCATGCAACTGACCTATCACCCTCAGGCGGGTGATCCTGAAACCGGCGCTCGACGTGCGCAGGCTATACAGTATATGGCCGCGCTGCTGCGTCACTTCATTCCCTCGCTCTCCGAGGAACAAAGCAACAAGAAGATTGCGGAATTGCTGGATATCGGCAAACGTCAGGGCTTTTACCAACAAACGGAAGGCGCATTGCGATATGTAGTGGCAGATAATGGGGAAAAAGGGATAACATTCGCTGTTGAACCGATTAAGCTAACGCTATCTGAACCGTGATCGCGCTGGCATTGAGTGATGAAAATCAGAGCTTCTCGCGGGTTTGGTCTCTATACTGTCTGAAAAATAAAATTACTTGCTATCCCTATTCGGAGGAAAAAAGATGCGTCATCCATTAGTAATGGGTAACTGGAAGCTGAACGGCAGCACGCACATGGTTATCGAGCTGATCGCCGGTTTGTGTAAAGAACTCAGCACAGTGACTGGCTGCAACGTCGCCATCGCGCCGCCCGAGCTGTATCTGGATCAGGCAAATCATCAATTGGCCGGTGGGCGCATTGCGCTCGGCGCACAGAACGTCGATGTTAACCTGTCTGGTGCCTACACGGGCGAAACCTCTGCCACCATGCTGAAAGACATCGGTGCGAAATACATCATCATAGGCCACTCCGAACGCCGCACCTACCACAAAGAAAGCGACGCATTCATTGCGAAAAAATTTGGCGTTCTGAAAGAAGCCGGACTGATCCCCGTGTTGTGCATTGGTGAAACCGAAGCAGAAAACGAAGCAGGTGAAACCGAAGCGGTTGTCGCACGTCAGTTGGATGCGGTATTGAGCACATTGGGTGCCACAGCCTTCAACGATGCGGTTATCGCCTACGAACCAGTATGGGCCATTGGCACTGGCAAATCAGCAACCCCGGCTCAGGCACAAGCGGTACATAAGTTTATCCGTGACCATATCGCCAAGCACGACAAAGCGGTCGCCGATCAGGTCATCATTCAGTATGGTGGCTCGGTCAACGCAGCCAACGCCGCGGAACTCTTCACGCAGCCGGACATCGACGGCGCACTGGTAGGTGGCGCGTCGCTGAATGCCGATGCCTTTGCCGTGATCGTGAAAGCCGCCGCTGAAGCCAAGCGCGCGTAACGCGGTAATACTGCAACAGCGCGTCTGTTTTACGGATGCGCTGTTTACTCTCTTGTTCCCGCCCCTCGCTGTACTCCTTTTCTGAAACTCTTGTACCGCCTCGCACTAGGCACTTAATCATTCGCAGTGACTTTTTCACGTTACTAAATTAAAAATTTTATTTCTGAAAAACAAAAAACCCCATTTACGGTCGTGTATTCAATGAGTTGATGTAGCATCAAACGTAGTACTCGCGTTAGATGTAAGTACCGATGATCCTATCGTGCATTTCGGATGATTTTGAATATCCGAGCGTCTTGCGATTGAGCCGTTGCAATCGGTTACGCAGTGTCAGATGTGTACGCTCAATACGCTGTGTATACAGCTTGCTAACAATGTG
>NZ_JAHWCO010000621.1:0-13131 GCF_020054415.1 Candidatus Symbiopectobacterium sp.
CGTGCTGCGGGCGTACGCCGATGGCCACTTTACTCGATGGAAAACGGATCTGGGCAGAAAAGAATCTGAACCAGATGTAATCTGACAGACACCTGTATAAATAATCGGTAACTGTCAGATCAGGTCTGAGCTAGTACACAATTAAGGGACACAGCCTAGCCTTACAAGCGCGACTCGGGCAGAGCGCACTGATCGATGATCATATTCACTGGGCAATTGAGCAACAATTGGCACGCCGTGCCGCTCAGTCTATCGACGTGCAGTTGCCGCAGAAAAAACGGCTTATTCGTGCTATGGAAAAAGGATTACCGTTCGTGTATTCAATGAGTTGATGTAGCATCAAACGTAGTACTCGCGTTCGATATAAGTACCGATGATCCTATCGTGCATTTCGGATGATTTTGAATATCCGAGCGTCTTGCGATTGAGCCGTTGCAATCGGTTACGCAGTGTCAGATGTGCACGCTCAATATGCTGTGTATACAGCTTGCTAACAATGTATTTTACTTTTGGAAGTTCGTCGTTGTAAGCCCTGTAGCCATACGTGTTTGCATGACTGACGACGGTAACGCTGATGGCCACTTTTGCCATAACCGTGTTTTTTCACAGGAGATGTCTGTTCACAAAACGGGCATCTTACATCCACTTTAGCCACTGTATTCCACATCCAAAACCGGACATTTCACGCTGCAATCAACATATTGAATACACGACCTGAAAATGCTCGCTTGCGCTACCACTTCATTAAATTATAAGAGTTGATGTTGTATCTCTGGTGATATGTCTTCATGATTGCCGGATGCACAACAGATGACGGCAGGCTGTGAGTCATGCAGGCATCGGTCGTATTAGTCCTTTTTATAACAATCAGTTAAATAAATAAGGAGAATCCAGTGCGCTGGTTACCGCTATTCCTACTCTTTCTTTTTGCCTACATTGAAATTTCGCTGTTCATCCGCGTTGCGGAAGTACTGGGCGTTGCGGTGACGTTGCTGCTGGTGGTGTTCACCTCCTGTATTGGCGTTTCTCTGGTGCGCAATCGGGGTGTGAAAACGTTTATCCAGATGCAACAGAAAATCGCTGCGGGAGAGAGCCATGCGGCGGAAATGGTCAAAAGCGTATCGCTGGTATTGGCGGGCTTTTTGCTTCTGCTTCCCGGTTTTTTCACTGACTTCCTTGGATTGCTGCTGCCGTTGCCCCCGGTACAAAAACGGTTGACGGTCAAACTGATGACTCATCTGCACATTTGGCGCGGCGCTGGCACCACATCGTCCGGCAGTAACGGCAATACCTTTGACGGTGAGTTTTACCGCAAAGATGACGATCACAAAAATCTCGAGCATAGAGACGATCAAGACAAATGATACTGATTGAGAAAAAGATATTAACTGTATGTTTTATATCTTTTTTTATTTCATCTCATCAGAATTTCATCACTATCGCAAAAAAAATCCTTTTTCTCCCTTGAAGGGAAGCGAATCGTCCCCACTTAGAAATTCGCAAGGCGGGTATGAGAATGTACCCGGCGTTAATACCAAACTGATATGGACTTTCTCAAAGGAGAGCTATCAATGAAAATTCGTCCATTGTATGACCGCGT
This sequence comes from Candidatus Symbiopectobacterium sp., assembly GCF_020054415.1. NCBI lineage: Bacteria > Pseudomonadati > Pseudomonadota > Gammaproteobacteria > Enterobacterales > Enterobacteriaceae > Symbiopectobacterium > Candidatus Symbiopectobacterium sp. Next base: position 1,601 of record NZ_JAHWCO010000621.1, read on the forward strand.
GATCGTCAAGCGTAAAGAAGTCGAGTCCAAATCTGCTGGCGGTATTGTTCTGACCGGTTCTGCTGCGGCTAAATCTACCCGTGGTGAAGTACTGGCGGTGGGCCATGGTCGCATTCTGGGAAACGGCGACGTAAAACCGCTGGATGTGAAAGTTGGTGATATCGTCATTTTCAATGATGGCTATGGCGTGAAAGCAGAGAAGATCGACAACGAAGAAGTCCTGATCGTATCTGAAAGCGACATCCTGGCGATTGTTGAAGCGTAATCATCTGAATAGAACGAATTTAAGGGAAATAAACCATGGCAGCTAAAGACGTAAAATTCGGCAATGACGCGCGCGTAAAAATGCTACGCGGTGTGAACGTTCTTGCTAACGCAGTAAAAGTGACCTTAGGCCCGAAAGGCCGCAACGTCGTTCTGGATAAATCTTTTGGTTCTCCGATCATTACCAAAGACGGAGTGTCCGTAGCGCGTGAAATCGAGCTGGAAGACAAGTTCGAAAACATGGGCGCTCAGATGGTGAAAGAAGTGGCCTCCAAAGCGAACGACGCAGCGGGCGACGGCACCACCACGGCAACCGTACTGGCACAGGCTATCGTAAACGAAGGTCTGAAGGCCGTTGCCGCAGGCATGAACCCGATGGATCTGAAACGCGGTATCGATAAAGCGGTTATCGCTGCGGTTGAAGAACTGAAAAAACTGTCCGTTCCTTGCGCTGACACCAAAGCCATTGCTCAGGTCGGTACAATCTCCGCCAACTCTGATGACACAGTGGGCAAACTGATCGCTGAAGCCATGGAGAAAGTGGGCAAAGAAGGTGTTATCACCGTAGAAGAAGGCTCCGGCTTACAAGATGAACTGGCCGTTGTGGAAGGGATGCAGTTCGATCGCGGCTATCTCTCCCCGTATTTCATCAACAAACCGGAAACCGGTTCTGTTGAACTGGAGAGCCCGTTCATCCTGCTGGCTGACAAAAAGATCTCCAACATCCGTGAAATGCTGCCTGTACTGGAAGCAGTTGCCAAAGCAGGCAAACCGCTTCTGATCATCGCAGAAGATGTTGAAGGCGAAGCGCTGGCGACGCTGGTGGTGAACACCATGCGCGGTATCGTTAAAGTTGCCGCTGTGAAAGCACCGGGCTTTGGCGATCGTCGTAAAGCCATGCTGCAAGATATTGCTACCCTGACTGCTGGTACCGTTATCTCTGAAGAGATCGGCCTGGAACTGGAAAAAGCCACTCTGGAAGATCTGGGTCATGCAAAACGCGTTGTGATCAACAAAGACACCACCATCATCATCGACGGTGTGGGTGATGAAGTGGTTATTCAAGGTCGTGTTGGTCAGATTCGTCAGCAGATCGAAGACGCAACGTCTGATTACGATCGCGAAAAACTGCAAGAGCGCGTTGCCAAACTGGCAGGCGGCGTTGCAGTTATCAAGGTCGGCGCAGCCACCGAAGTGGAAATGAAAGAGAAGAAAGCACGCGTTGAAGATGCGCTGCACGCGACCCGTGCTGCCGTTGAAGAAGGCGTGGTTGCTGGTGGTGGCGTAGCGCTGATTCGCGTAGCCAATGCCATTCGCAGTCTGCAAGCTGAAAACGAAGACCAGAACGTGGGTATTCGTGTTGCGCTGCGTGCGATGGAAGCTCCGCTGCGTCAAATCGTGGAAAATGCCGGTGAAGAACCTTCCGTTGTGGCTAACAACGTGAAAGCAGGTGAAGGTAATTACGGTTACAACGCCGCAACAGAAGTTTACGGCAACATGATCGACATGGGTATTCTGGATCCGACCAAAGTGACCCGTTCTGCACTGCAATATGCCGCATCCATTGCTGGCCTGATGGTCACCACCGAATGTATGGTGACCGAGTTGCCGAAAGAAGATAAAGGCGACTTAGGTGCTGCTGGCGGTATGGGTGGCATGGGCGGTATGGGTGGTATGGGCGGTATGATGTAATCAACACTGGGCACTCGCGCGCCGCGCTGACGCCCGGATGAGTAACATCAACACGCTTTTACACTTAACATGAACACTATCTGGTATATCACCAGATAGTGTTTTTTTATGTCCCGTTTTTGTCTTTTTTCTGCGCAAGCAGCGATCAAATTTTGCCAACGCGCTGTCAAAGATTAAAAAGATGTTATCATATTGCGCACCTAACGGTGGTGGGATGTGCCGAGGCATGATGTTTGTGCGCTACAATACGTGCCGCGTTATGTATTCAAACTCGGCGAGCAAGAGTGATACCACGGACGTGAGTGATGAGCGTACAATATACCGAAACGGTATCTCTGCCATCATCATGCTCCGCCAGCCACCATTGGAGTAGGGATATGCCCGATGCAGCGCTAACACTGCTGCGCAACATAGCATGGTTGCACACGACTGATTGGTTAAAAGAAACGCCGATGGCGTTGCCATCCCCTGTCGATACCTGGCTGAAAGAAACCAGTTCGATGACGCAGCGGCTGGAACGACATTGCACGCAGTTGACGGTGGTACCGTACTATAATGGTTACATCGCGACTGAGATGCTGGGTGATGAACCGCGCGAGTTACCACACAGCGCGCGTTATTGGTTGCGAGAGGTGATAATCTACGGTGATGGACAGCCTTGGGTGGCCGCCAGAACCTTGATTCCGCCTTCAGCCCTTGACACCTCTGTGTCGGCGTTGACAACGCTTGGTGATACACCGCTCGGGCGCTATCTGTTTAAACAGGATTCCCTGCAACGCGATTATATTCACATTGGGCGCTGTGAAAACATGTGGGCTCGGCGATCCCGTTTGCGTTTGTTTAATCAGCCAATACTGCTGACTGAATTGTTTTTGCCCTCGTCGCCTGCATATCATTTTCAAGGCGTTGAACGGGGTAGCCGTTAAGGAGAAATGACGTTGGAAAGAAGTATGACAGCGGGAAAATGGGGCGCTTATTGTCGGTTAATGCGAATTGATAAGCCGATTGGTTCCCTGCTGTTGCTCTGGCCAACCCTCTGGGCATTATGGCTGGCGGGCGGTGGCGTGCCGAGCCCGTGGACGCTGTTGGTCTTCGTTGCGGGAGTATTTCTGATGCGCGCGGCAGGCTGTGTTATCAATGATTACGCTGACCGCCATTTTGATGGGCATGTAAAACGCACCGCATCTCGTCCCTTACCCAGCGGCTTAGTGAGTGAGCAATCTGCAAAAGTGCTGTTCGTTGTTCTGGTGCTGATGGCGTTTGCTCTGGTGCTGACATTAAATCGTATGACCATTTGGCTCTCCGTGGCAGCGTTGGCATTGGCATGGATATACCCCTTCATGAAACGCGTCAGCCACCTGCCACAGTTTGTGTTGGGCGCAGCGTTCGGCTGGTCAATCCCCATGGCGTATGCCGCTGTCAGCGAATCCCTGCCCGCAAGCGCCTGGATCATGTTTTTAGCTTACATCTGCTGGACCGTCGCCTACGACACACAATATGCCATGGTTGATCGCGATGATGACCTCAAGATTGGCATCAAATCCACCGCTATTCTGTTCGGGCGTTTTGATAACTTGATCATCGGCTTGTTGCAGGCGAGCATGCTGGCACTGATGGTGGTACTAGGCTTGAAAATGAAACTGGGGGCGGCATTTTACCTCACGGTACTGATGGCTGCTGGTCTGTTCGGCTATCAGCAATGGCTGACCGCCGGGCGTGAGCACGATGCCTGTTTCCGTGCGTTCCACAACAATAACTTTGTGGGGATGGTGTTGTTTGCGGGGATTGTGCTGGGGCTGTGATGCCGGAGTAAAGCGGCAATAAACCGCGCAGTCGCGCAATACTACGCTTGCGCTACTTCCTGCTTTTCATCTTCCGATTCTGCGCTGGCAGGTGTGCTGGCACTTTCAATCGTCAATCGAACTTCCGGTGTGATCAAATCGCTAAGAATGCGGTAGAGTTCCAAGGTATTGCGCGTATCCACGCTGCTGCTGTCGCTGATGTAACCCTCTTGGCGCAGTGTGGCAACCAGCGTTGAAAACACGGCCTTATCAAAGAACTCAGGCGCATTGATGCCGTGCAGCACGGAAAGGCGTTGCGCCATATTACGGCTCTCTTTTTCCAGCGTACCGCGGTTCATTTCCGGGTTAGCACCGAGTAATGACAGCGTAATCGCGTAGCGTTGCAGGGTTTCCCGCACGCCAGCAGCCAACAGTTGGAGTGTGCGAGTTCGCAGTGTGTTCAACACCAGCGCATCTTGCTTGATGATAATAAGTTCCTGACGCACTAGTTCTGCGGTCAACGTTTCGATGACGGCAGGCAGTGCCTCTTTACTGTAATGCAAGAACAGTTCGGCTTGAATTAACGGGTAAATCAATGACATCTGCCGTGTTAACTCATCCGGCGTGATCCTTCCTCGGTGCATGACAATGCTGGCGATCATCGATGGCAGTACCAGCAAATGCTGGATGTTATTGCGGTAATAGGTCATCAACACAGCCTGTTCACGCGGCAGTATGATGATTTCGCCAATATTATCTTGCTCGACCTCGAATTTGTTCATTGCCAGCGCGTGTTCCAGCAGTTCCGGCGCACTCTTTTTCGGCGCAGTGACATCTTTGCTGTAAGGCACGTTGCGCAGCAACTGCAAATAGCAGTCCAGTTGCTCATGCATTTGCTCACGGGTCAGTGCGCGCTGACGTGACGCCAGCAGAGTCGTGGAGCACAGGTTCATGGCGTTGGCGGCGGCGGCATTGTTAATGCGCACCATGATGATATCTGCAATATCCTGCACGGTAGGTGTGAGCCAGGTAGGGCGCTGCGCTTCAATCGGATCGATAGCTTCGCGCCACTGCGGTACATGGTGGTTGAGGTAAGGCGTCAGCGACAGCGGCTCGCCAAAATTCACATAGCCTTGCCCCAGATTGCGCAGTTTGCGTAACCCGCGCACCATCTGCATGAAACCTTCTTTCTCTTTGGTAGCACCGCGCAGTTCTTTCGCATAGGTGCCCACTTCCATCACATGCTCATAACCCACATAAATCGGCACCAGAGTAATGGGGCGGGTACCGCCGCGCAGCATCGCCTGAAGGGTCATGGCCAGCGTGCCGGTCTTGGGCTCCAGCAAACGACCCGTGCGTGAACGCCCACCTTCCATAAAGTACTCGACGGAGTAGCCGCGAGAGAACAGCTCGCCGAGATATTCACGGAAGATAGTTGAGTAGAGCTTGTTGCCCTTGAAGGTACGGCGAATAAAGAAAGCACCCAGACGGCGGAAAATCTGGCCTGCTGGCCAGAAATTCAGGTTGATACCGGCTGCGATATGGGGAGGAACCAGACCTTGATGATACAGCACATAGGAAAGCAGCAGGTAGTCCATGTGGCTACGGTGGCAAGGCACATAAACAAGTTCATGGCCATCCTGTGCCAACTGGCGTACGCGCTCGGCATTATGTACGTTGATGCCTTGATACAGGCGGTTCCATGTCCAGCTCAGAATGCGATCGGAAAGCCGCACAGCCTCATAAGAGAAGTCTGCTGCAATCTCTTCCATCAGGGCGATGGCATTTTGCTGAGCTTTTTCATGGGAGATTTTCTTGCTGTGCGCCTCATCGTCAACGGCTTTCTTGATGGCCTTAGAGTCCAGCAGCTTATGGAATAACTCCTGACGTACCGGCAAACGTGGGCCAACTGCGGCCAGACGCTGACGTGCAAAATGCATGCGGGCGACACGCGCCAGTTTGTGCGCTATGGTTTTTTCAGTACCGTGTTCGGTTGCCATATGGCGCAGCGACACGATGCTGGAGAAGCGCACAAAGCTGTCGCGTCCCAGCCAGAGCACCGCAAAGAATTTCTCAATGCCGTTCAACAGACGCAGATGCGGCGTCGCGCCGTGCTGTCCTTCTCGGCCCGGAGAGCGGCCAAACATGACAGACACGGGCACCATCTGTACATCGAGATAGGGATTGTTGCGGTGCAGATCCAGATAATCATGGAACAGTTTGACGGATTCCTGCTTGGGTGTGTAATAGCGGAACACGCGCGGGCCATCGTTAATAAACACGTGGCTGGGCAGTGATACACCGTCAATTTCAGTGTGTTCCAGCGGATCGGGCAGTTCTAAAGCTTGGCATTTTGCGCGCAGCGTCAGTAAATCCACCTGTGAGTTATAGGGCAGCACATAAAGGATGGGGCTAGACGGATCTAACCCTAACTCAGCCACGGGATCGTTAGGAATTATCTTGCTTTTCACTAACAATTTAAGTGGTAAATTCAGTAAGTTATAGTAAATTTTACGCCAGCCGGACATAACAACCAGAAGCCTCTTGAGTAGCAATGCGCCGCAAGGATACCAGAAAGTACACGGAAGATCTGTTGTGTGAGACAACGGTGTTACGGGAAAATTGCAAAAAATCTCTGATAAGCGGGTGAAAAAACATGAATAAGGCTACCGGGGTAACTCGGATTATCAAAGCAACCGGGTACTCTCTCAAAGGGCTGAAACAGGCATGGCAGCACGAAGCAGCATTTCGGCAAGAACTGATGCTGCTGGTCGTGGCGGTGCTGGTTGCGTGCTGGCTCCCCGTGTCACTGCTGGAGCGGCTATTGCTGATTGGCGTGGTGGTGGTGGTGGTTCTGATGGAGCTAGTCAACAGCGCGATTGAGGCCGTTGTCGATCGTGTGGGGATGGAGCACCATGAGCTCTCCGGGCGCGCCAAGGATATCGGTTCGGCGGCCGTATTTGTGGCCTTGGTCTTTGCCGCCGTTGTCTGGGCGAGCATTCTCTGGCCGCTCGTGCTGGGGTGATTTCAGCATTATTTTGAGGCAAAGCGCATAAAAACATGGGTAGTTGCCTCTCTGTCATTCCCAAGCCGCTATGACCTGTATATACTCACAGACAAACTGTATAAACAACCAGGGGGCGGGATGAAAGCATTAACAACCAGACAGCAGCAGGTCTATGATCTGATTCGCGATCATATTGCGCAGTCCGGCATGCCGCCAACGCGCGCCGAGATTGCCCAGCAACTTGGATTCCGCTCACCCAACGCGGCGGAAGAGCATTTGAAGGCGCTGGCGCGTAAAGGCGTAATTGAAATTGTCTCCGGTGCATCACGCGGTATCCGTCTGCTGATGGAAGATGAAAATGTGGGCCTGCCGCTGATTGGTCGTGTTGCGGCGGGTGAACCGCTGCTGGCGCAAGAGCACATCGAGTGCCACTATCAGGTCGATCCGTCCATGTTCAAACCGCACGCAGACTTTCTGCTGCGCGTCAGCGGTATGTCGATGAAAGATATCGGGATACTGGACGGTGATTTGCTTGCCGTGCATAAAACGCAAGAGGTGCGTAACGGCCAGGTCGTAGTGGCACGCATTGAAGATGAAGTGACGGTTAAGCGATTGAAGCGTCAAGGTAATACCGTACAACTTCTGGCGGAGAATGAGGCATTTTCTCCCATCGTGGTTGATTTGCGTGAGCAGAGTTTCACTATGGAAGGGCTGGCTGTCGGTGTTATCCGCAACGGTGAGTGGAGCTAAACCGCGTTAGCCGACAGGGCGTTTCTTTCAGGGAAAGCCTTGTCGGTGACGTGATGTGCTCTCAGCTCAACGACCGGGTTTTGAATTTTTGATGGGCACCGTATGGTCGTGATGACAGTGCCCATGTTCACGGCAATCAGCCGCTTCCTGACAGGCTTCGCACAGGCCATGTGCCTCGACCACGCTGTGACGCAGCGTGAAAGTGGCGCTTTGTGCCAACTGCTGAAGAATGGCTTCAATGCCTTCCGTCTGACGTTCCGCAACTTGCCCGCAGCGATCGCAAATAAACAGCGCTGAAATATGGCTATGCTCTTCAATGTGGTGACACATGACATAGCTGTTGGTCGATTCCACTCGATGGATAAACCCTTGCTCCAGCAGAAAATCCAGAGCGCGGTATACGGTAGGGGGTTTGGCTTGCGGTTCTGAGACGCGCAGCAGATCCAACAGATCGTAAGCACTGATCGCGCCGTGTTGCTGGGCCATCAGCCGAAGCACTTCGAGTCGCTGTGGCGTAAGGCGCACGTTGCGCTGTTGGCAAATACTTTCCGCCTGGGCAAGGAGTTTGTCTTGGTCGCTTGAATCCATTGGCCTGATCCTACCGCATGATGATGAACATGTTGCCCATCTTACCATGTAAGGCGCGGATCGCGCTGTGATAATCCATCAGTAGGCCGAATGTGCCTCAGGCAACCAGATCGATAAGCAGTGCGCGCAGCGGGGCTTTGTCGCGGATAGTCAGCTGTTTTTCCTGCTGAATGAAAGCGCCGTCTCCACACTGTAACATCGTTGCGTTCTCTTGCGGCGTCATGGCTTCCATCGCACCGTGAACCACCTGAAAATAGGCGCGGTTGCCGTTGAGCGTAAACGTGTGTTGTTCGCCTTCGTCCAATTGCAGATGGTGTACCCAAACTTGCTGGCGGAGTTGCAGGCTGCCATTTTCACCTTCCGGTGAGGCGAGCAGTTTGACCTTTGCATCGCACAATGCAAGGCGTTGCTGTGCGCTGTTTTCCCGTGACGGGCAGGCATTGAACCACAGTTACAAGCGTGTCAGCGGCGTTGTATCGCTGATACTGTGTTCGCTGTAGCTTACCGCAGGCTGCGCGGCCAATAACAGAACGTCGCCCGCTTTTGCGCGGATATGACCCCCGTTGCCGTCGCGATATTCAGCTTCACCTTGCAGCAGAATATTTAAAATATCGACCTGCGGGTAGGTGCGTGGCTGAAACGCAGAGCCTAGCTTGAGCACTTCCTAGTTTAACACGCGCAGTGATGCAAAGCCCAGCAGCTCGGGATCGAAATAATGGCCGAAGGAGAAGGTGTAGCCGCAGTCAGCTTGACCGCACTGTTCCGCTGTTCTGCATATTGTTCCGCTGTTCTGCATATGATCATGGTTCTGCACCTCAAAAATTACACTAAACAAATAGTAATTGCGTGGACGTTGGATTGTTAGCTAGTTAATCTGGTGGGTATATTCAAAATTCCTGAATGAGTGAATAAATGGCAAAAGAACGGGCATTAACGCTGGAAGCGCTGCGAGTGATGGATACCATCGATCGCCGTGGCAGCTTTGCGGCGGCGGCTGATGAGCTGGGGCGCGTGCCGTCGGCGCTGAGCTACACTATGCAGAAGCTGGAAGAAGAGCTCGACGTCGTGCTTTTTGATCGCTCAGGTCACCGCACTAAATTTACCAATGTGGGGCGTATGTTGCTCGAGCGGGGAAGAATTTTGCTTGAAGCCGCCGATAAACTGACCACAGATGCGGAAGCGCTGGCGCGCGGCTGGGAAAACCATATCACTATCGTCGTTGAAGCGCTGATCCCTACTGAGAAACTGTTTCCTCTGCTGGATAAGCTGGCGCTGAAAGCCAATACCCAGGTGTCATTGCTGACCGAGGTGCTGGCCGGTGACTGGGAGCGTTTAGAGCAGGGGCGGGCCGATATCGTGATTGCCCCTGATATGCACTTTCGCGCCTCTTCCGAAGTGAATACGCGCAAGCTGTACACCATGAACAACGTTTACGTCGCCAGCACGGATCACCCTATTCATCAGGAGCCTGAGCCGCTGTCAGATGTGACACGCATTAAATATCGCGGGATTGCCGTGGCGGATACCGCGCGCGAACGCCCGGTATTGACCGTGCAACTGTTGGATAAGCAGCAGCGTTTAACGGTGAGTTCTATTGATGATAAACGTCGCGCGCTGTTGGCAGGATTGAGCGTTGCCACCATGCCTTACCCCATGGTTGTACAGGATATTGCTGAAGGGCGCTTGCGGGTTGTCAGCCCAGAGTATTCGATGGAGAGCCAGATCATCATGGCATGGCGTCGTGACAGCATGGGCGAAGCAAAATCCTGGTTCTTGCGCGAATTGCCCAAAGTGCTGAACCAGGCGTGATGTGATGCTTGCACCTGTCGTTTGCTGATTAATCCGTTCGCTGATTAAACCTGTCGCTGCCGTGCGGTGCGCTCAGGTCGTTTTCTGGCCAGATGGAAATAATGCCGTGCGGATTGATCGTACCGTGGCTGCGGTAGTAGTGATGACGGATATGCGGGATGTTGACGGTATCTGCAATGCCAGGGATTTGGTAAATATCACGCAGGAAACCGAACAGATTCGGGTAGTCTGCCAGCCGACGCTTGTCGCACTTGAAATGGGTATGATAAACCGGATCGAAACGCAATAACGTGGTCCACAGACGAATATTCGCTTCAGTCAATGCGTTGCCTGTCAGGTAACGCTGCTGCGCCAGACGGACTTCCAACGATTCCAATGCCTCGAATACGCCATTGACCGCTTCATCATAGGCGTCCTGCGAGGTAGCAAACACCGCATTGTACACGCCGTTATTGATGGTGGGATAAATCCACTCTTTTAACGCATCAATCTGTGTGCGCAGCGCCTCCGGGTAGTAATCGCCGGGCGTTGCACCAATGTCATCAAACGCCGAATTGAACATGCGGATAATATCGGCGGATTCATTACTGACGATGGTATGGCGTGTTTTGTACCACAATACCGGAACGGTAACGCGTCCGCTGTAATCGGCGTTGGCATGCAGGTAGAGTTGATAGAGAAATTCGTGCTGATAGAGCGAGTCACCGGTGGTGTCAGGAAAATCGATGCCAAAAGTCCAGCAATGATCCAGCATCAAGGGATGCACTACGGACACACCGATGTGTTCCTGCAACCCTTTTAGCTGGCGCATGATCAAGGTGCGGGGCGCTCAGGGGCAGGCGAGCGAAACATAGAGGTGGTAGCGATTGGCTTGGGCCTCGAAGCCTCCTTCGCCCGTGACGCCCGGTGTGCCATCCGGGTTTATCCAGTGGCGAAACTGTGCAGTGGTACGTTTGAAGTGACCGCCTGTCTTGCTGGTGTCATACCATGTATCGTGCCATACGCCATCGATTAGTTGTCCCATGGGTCCTCCATCATCAATGTAAAAACCAGGGCGCAGAGTACTGCGCCGCTGGTGCGAGAGGTTATGCCTAGTGTTGGCATTAAACTATGGTGTTACCACTTTTTATTCAAAATACGGTCTATGCTGAAAGCGCCCGGGCCCGTTACAGCCAGCAGCAGATAGCCGCCTGCGATGGCCAGGTTTTTCAGGAACATCAACTGGTTTACACCTTCGGCAAAGTTAGTGTGAAACAGCAGGGCAGTCAGCAGTGTGAATCCCGCTGTGAAAAGGGCTACGGTGCGAGTCAGAAGACCGAACAGCACCGCCCAGTTCCAGCAGAATGGTCAGTGGCAGCAGAAACGTCGGAACGCCCATGGCCTGCATGTATTGCGCGGTGCCCGCATAGGAATCACCCAGTTTGCCGTAACCTGCCACGATGAACAGGATTGGCATAAAGATGCGAGCGATAAGCAGCGCTGTATTTTCTAAATTTTTCAGGCTTTGTTGAATAAATAGATTTTATGCTGGCAGCCCAGTGAAACGAAGGATCTTCGCAACGTAAAATCATGCAGTTAGGCCTCATGAGAAAAGTGTACACCTGAGATGACAAGCATTTTCAACCAAAACTGGCATGGAA
>NZ_JAHWCO010000316.1:0-1087 GCF_020054415.1 Candidatus Symbiopectobacterium sp.
CATACGGTTAGAGAACCGCGCTGCTTGAGGGCCTTGTTATAAGAGGGCCAGTTGGTGATTTTAAAATTTTGTTTTGCCATGGAGACCTGATTTTGAAACAACTGTGGTGATCTGCTCCGATGATTACCCAAAAGTTCTATTTCCTCAACAAAGCATTATCGAACTGCCGTTTACTGACGCGCTGGCGATGATCAAAGACGGGCGTATCTGCGATGGGAAAACCATCATGTAGCTGCACTATGCGCAGCTACAGGGGTGGTGTGCATCCTAAGTACTCAAGACCTGTAACCATGTCTTTTGAAACCAAATTCCCGCCCATCCCCGTCATCCACGGCTTTCGCCGAGGATGACGGGGCTTCAGCTGTCTAAGACCTACTTCAGCAACGCGCTGTCTTTTGCCACCACGTTATCCACCGTAACGCCAAACACCTCGAACAGTTTTTCTGCCGGAGCCGATTCACCGAAGCTCGTCATGCCAACAATCGCGCCGTTCAGGCCAACATACTTGTACCAGTAGTCTGCAATCCTCGCTTCGATCGCCACGCGGGCGCTCACTGCTTCACGGTAGGCAGCACCCTGCTTGTCGAACGCATCAGTGGACGGCATGGAAACCACGCGTACCTTGTGACCCTACGCGCTCAGCACGTCGCTGGCGGCAACCGCCAGCTCTACCTCTGAACCGGTAGCAATCAGGCTCAGGTCTGGCTGACCGTCGCTGTCTTTCAGAACGTAAGCGCTTTTCGCCACGTCCGCCAGTTGCTGCGCGGTGCGTGCCTGTTGGGCCAGGTTTTGACGCGACAGGATCAGCGCCGTCGGGCCATCCTTGCGCTCGATGGCGTATTTCCACGCCACCGCGGTTTCTACCTGATCCGCCGGACGCCAGGTGCTCATGTTTGGAGTCACGCGCAGGCTGGCCAGCTGTTCTACCGGCTGGTGCGTCGGGCCCTCTTCACCCAGACCGATGGCGTCATGGGTATAGACGTAGATACTGCGGACTTTCATCAGTGCGGCCATGCGCACCGCGTTACGGGCATATTCCACAAACATCAGGAAGGTTGCGGTATACGGCAGGAAGCCGCCGTACAGC
>NZ_JAHWCO010000256.1:0-1613 GCF_020054415.1 Candidatus Symbiopectobacterium sp.
AGGTGGGTGAAGCCATGGCCATGGTCAAAGCGCTTAACCGGATCACGCTATTAGGAATGCCGAACAGTATTCGCATCACGTAACAATCGACCCGTATGGGGCGCAGTCGTTACAAGTTCTGATTTATTCAACAAAGCCACGTTTTACCGCTGATGCTGCGTAGCTTTGTGTCACTGAGTGCCATGTTTATATCCTGTACACACTAAACAGGGTCATTGTGTACTCAATATGTACGCAATAGCAAGTGAACAATCCTGTGAAAAACAAAAACAATGGTGAAAAGAAGGACTAAACAGCACAAAGCAATTGATGGAAAGAAGTAAGTTGCGGTATGATACAAACAAAAGGTGAAACAGGGCGTTGTTGAATAATAGGTAATTATGCTGTTTTTCCATGCCAGTTTTGGTTGAAAATGCTTCTCATCTCAGGTATACACTTTTCTCATGAGGCCTAACTGCATGATTTTACGTTGCGATGATCCGTCGTTTCACTGGGCTGCCAGCATAAAATCTATTTATTCAACAAAGCCGTGAAACAGTCAAAACAACCTTAAACAATGTCTCCATAGTTAAATGGATATAACGAGCCCCTCCTAAGGGCTAATTGTAGGTTCGATTCCTGCTGGAGACACCATCATCTCGTCTACATTAGTTCACCGAAGCCAACACATTCCTTAAAAAAGCTTATATTACAAAGCAAATTACTCTACTTGAGTCAATAGAAGTCTATTGCAATCGTCTCTAGGTTTTGGGCATTATTTGGTGCTCTCACTGGTTCGAGTTTAAAAGAGCACCATATGAAGCTAAATCCCAGACAGGTACAAACAGCTAAAGCAAAAGAAAAATCTTACAAACTCTCCGATGGGGGAGGAATGTATTTGGAGGTTACATGGCTTTGTTGAATAAATTGTATTAGTCGCGACTAATACAACTGATGCAACCCGATTCCGAGATCGATCTGGTGCTGCTCGATATCTATATGCAGCAGGATAACGGGTTGGATCTGCTGCCGACCATTCGTGAGTTCAGCGAACAAACGGATGTGATTATCATCTCCTCCGCCAGTGATGTGTATACCATTAAGAAAGCGCTGCATTACGGCGTGGTCGATTACCTGATCAAACCGTTCCAGTTCTCTCGCTTTGAACAGGCGCTGACCGCCTATCGCGAAGAAGCGAACCTGCTGAAACATCGAGAATTTGTTGCTCAGTCGGATATTGATAGCCTGATTCGTCGCACCAGCGGCGGTGTGGCCGGTGAGCGTAAAAAACTGCCGAAAGGGCTGACCAGTCTGACGCTACGCACCGTCTGCGAATGGATTGAAGGCAACCAAGGGGCTGAGTTTTCCACGGAAATGCTGGCAAACGCGATTGGCATCTCTCGCGTATCTTGCCGTAAGTATCTGACATATCTCGCTGATACTAATATTCTTGCCACCAATATCCTCTACGGATCGACTGGTCGCCCTGTGTACGGCTTTGTTGAATAAATAGATTTTATGCTGGCAGCCCAGTGAAACGACGGATCCTCGCAACGTAAAATCATGCAGTTAGGCCTCATGAGAAAAGTGTACACCTGATATGACAAGCATTTTCAACCAAAACTGGCATGGAA
>NZ_JAHWCO010000010.1:0-1675 GCF_020054415.1 Candidatus Symbiopectobacterium sp.
AACTCAAAGATGATCGCGGTGTTGAAAGTCTTGCTGGCTATCTCCGGAGTCTGGGTGACCGCCAGGTCGAATCCATTAACACCTTGTCGATGGACATGAATCCAGCCTGTATAAGCGCAGCGCGGCTCCATCTGCCTAACGCGGTGGAGAAGATCGCGTTCGACCACTTCCATGTAGCGAAAATGCTCTGTGCCATAGTAGATAAAACACGACAGTTGGAAATGAAAACCATCCCGCTACCGATACGAAAAAGAGCACATCGTTCCCGTTATCTGTGGTTGTACGGCCGCCATAAAGGTCATGGTCGAATAGCAGAAAGACTAGAAGCAGCGCAGAGGGTACTGCCTGATACCAATCGTTGCTGGGCAATGAAGGAGCTTGCCCGGGAACTCTGGAACTGCCGGTATGACGAACACAGCAGACGTCTGTGGCTGGAATGGATAGCGATGGCAAAAGACATTGGTGTCCCGCTACTAAGCAGCGCAGCCCGGACGTTACGTAAACAACTGTACGGGATCCTGAATACCATGAAACACAGGGTATCAAACGGTAATGCAGAGTCACTAAACAGAAAGATAAGGCTGCTGCGGATCAAGTCCAGAGGATACCGGAACAAAGAGCGCTTTAAAGTGGCAGTGATGTTCCGTTACGGCAGGTTAAACATGGAGTTATGAGTCTCCCACCATGATCGGGGAAGACCAATATAAAAACAGCATCCAGTCGTTTGTTGGCGAAAATGATGCGTGGAGTAAATCATCGGCCAGCGTAGGGCATTGGAAAGAGGAAAGCGAGCGCAAAAAGCGCTAACACAGCGTTACACATTTATCCAGTTAAAAATGCGCTATTTATCCCCAGAATGAGTATTTGTCTTAACAAAGTGGTTAGACCTGTGCTGTAAAAACATGCAACCATCAGTCGGATATAAACAGAAAATTGATTTTAATTAACTGATTGATTTATATCAATTAAATAAAAAAGCAGAGAATCACATCAACTCAACCAAAACCCGCGCCAATTCTCGCTTGCCACCGTTTTTCTAAACCTAATGCACATGGTTATCCACAGAAGTAGTGGATAACTCCCACAATCCCGCATGCCTGCTGCTTTAGTGAAATATCTTATCGTTATGGGACTGAGGGAAATCAAAATTTTTTTAGCGTTTTTGCAAAGATTTCACTTATGCATGGCTTTTTGACGTTTTGCACAAAAAAGCCGCTTGGTAACGCAAGTGGAGCACTCACCAGTAGAGGGAAGCGAAAGTTACCACTGCAAAAACGGATCTTATGGGCACTCTGCATAACCATAAGATCACAGTGTTGATGAGCAGAAATCATTCAATGAATTGTGACTGTGTAAGCAACCCTTATGGCTTCCTCTGCAACAGAATAAGTGTACGACTGCTTTATAATGTTACACGGTGTTCCGGCTCCATATCCTATATAATCTCCTGCTCGAGTTCATATGTCGCTCCATAGATAAGTTGTATTAGTCGCGACTAGATCTGAGACTGGACCTCGAAAGGTTGAGAGTTACCGGTTTTGATATGGGTGCCTAATCCTTAAACAAAACGCGAGGTAACTCTCATGCTTCATACTAACAATCCCATTATCAAACACAAAGCCGGCCTGCTCAATCTCGCCGAAGAACTCGGTAACGTATCAAAAGCCTGCAAGAT
>NZ_JAHWCO010000070.1:0-7950 GCF_020054415.1 Candidatus Symbiopectobacterium sp.
GACAACTGGTTGTGGCATTACAATAATGAGCGAACTCATCAGGGAAAAATGTGCTGCGGGCGTACGCCGATGGCCACTTTACTCGATGGAAAACGGATCTGGGCAGAAAAGAATCTGAACCAGATGTAATCTGACAGACATCTGTATAAATAATCGGTAACTGTCAGATCAGGTCTGAGCTAGTACAAATTACCCATACTCAACAAACTTCAAAATGTACGCCTAGGCCACGCGAGAGACTTACTGCCCGTGCCTCTTGCTGGACAAGCAGATGCATCTTGAAGTACGTTGAGTATATAGATAATTATTTTTAATAAAGCCTCTTACGAGGCTTAACGTTTTTCTCGTCCGATCACTTTATCAGCCGCCACTCGGGACAGGAAGCCGGAACGGCTACCGTACTCAGGGTGCGTCGCGACAAACTAACCGATACTGCGGATCAGCAAAGAAGGAAGCGTGACATTGATTTTTTCCGCTTTCCCCATCAGCCGGGTAACGTCCACATCAACCAGCGCCCACGCGACACTAACATAATCGGGATCGGTAAGCCAGTTTTCCACGAGGGTCGCTTCTGGCACCGATTCGCCATATTCCACCAGTAATTCTATATGAGCGTCGATAGCCTCACGCACGCTCTCAATCGCATCCTGATAGTTGTCGCCGCCAGAAAAGCAGCCTGGAATATCAGGTGAGCCGTAAAACCCCGTTCTTCAGGGCGGAGAGGGTGTCAAGGAGTAAAGACAAGGCGTGACGCTGGCGTGTCGTACTTTGCTAGGTTGTGACGTGTGAATGCCAAGGATGGCTATCCTATCCAATCAGCCCACCACTACATCATCTCTTTGCGCTTGTCGAGGCGCTACGCTCAAAGACCTAGGCAAGTAGTTTCTTCCGCGTAACGCGTATTCAGTGTAAGATAGCGGCGCTATTCTATGCGGTGGCCTTGAATTTGTGCCCACAGGCGTGTCCATTAAAAGAGCCTCTAAGTATTTATCTGGATAAAAAACTATAAAAATGAACCATATAAGAAATTTCTCCATTATTGCCCATATCGACCACGGTAAGTCGACGCTTTCTGACCGCATTATTCAACTTTGCGGCGGTTTATCTGACCGTGAAATGGCGGCGCAGGTGCTGGACTCCATGGATCTGGAACGTGAACGCGGCATCACCATCAAAGCGCAAAGTGTAACGCTGGATTACCATGCCAAAGATGGCGAAACCTACCAACTGAATTTTATCGACACTCCGGGGCACGTTGACTTCTCCTATGAAGTTTCACGTTCTCTGGCGGCGTGCGAAGGTGCGTTACTGGTGGTGGATGCTGGGCAAGGCGTAGAGGCACAAACGCTCGCCAACTGCTACACCGCGATGGAAATGGACTTGGAAGTGGTCCCGGTGCTTAACAAGATTGACCTGCCGGCCGCCGATCCCGAGCGTGTGGCAGAAGAGATTGAAGATATCGTCGGCATCGATGCCACCGATGCCGTGCGCTGCTCGGCGAAAACCGGCGTTGGCGTTCCTGATGTGCTTGAACGTCTGGTGAAAGAAATTCCACCGCCAGAGGGTGATCCAAATGCGCCGCTTCAGGCGTTGATCATCGACTCTTGGTTCGATAACTACCTCGGTGTGGTCTCTCTGATCCGCATCAAAAATGGTTCGTTGCGCAAGGGCGACAAAGTGAAGGTCATCAGTACCGGTCAGGTGTATAACGCCGATCGTCTGGGGATTTTCACGCCGAAGCAGATTGATCGTGATGTGCTTAATTGCGGTGAAGTGGGTTGGCTGGTGTGCGCCATCAAAGACATTCTTGGTGCTCCGGTGGGGGATACCCTGACATTGGCTCGCCAACCGGCTGACAAAGCGCTACCGGGCTTCAAAAAGGTTAAACCACAGGTTTATGCTGGCTTATTCCCGGTCAGTTCTGATGATTATGAGAACTTCCGCGACGCGTTGGGTAAACTGAGCCTCAATGATGCTTCGCTGTTCTACGAACCGGAAACCTCAACCGCGTTGGGCTTTGGTTTTCGCTGCGGCTTCCTAGGCCTCCTGCACATGGAGATCATTCAGGAACGTCTGGAGCGTGAATACGATCTGGATCTGATCACCACGGCACCGACCGTAATTTATGAAGTGAAGACCACGCGTCAGGAAATTGTTTACGTTGACAGCCCTTCAAAGTTGCCACCGCTCAACAACATTGAAGAACTGCGTGAACCTATCGCGGAATGCCATATGCTGTTGCCGCAGGAGTACCTGGGCAACGTGATCACCTTGTGTATTGAGAAGCGTGGTGTGCAGACCAACATGGTTTACCACGGTAATCAGGTGTCATTGACCTATGAAATTCCCATGGCGGAAGTGGTGCTCGATTTCTTCGATCGACTGAAATCGACTTCGCGCGGTTATGCGTCGCTGGATTACAGTTTCAAACGTTTCCAGGTCTCTGACATGGTGCGGGTTGACGTGATGATTAACGCCGAACGTGTTGATGCGTTGGCGCTGACTACCCACCGCGATAACTCACAGTATCGTGGCCGTGAGCTGGTGGAAAAAATGAAAGAGCTGATCCCGCGTCAGCAATTTGATATTGCCATTCAGGCTGCCATCGGCAACCACATTATCGCGCGTTCGACCGTGAAACAGCTGCGTAAAAACGTATTGGCGAAATGTTATGGCGGCGACGTGAGCCGTAAAAAAAAGCTGTTACAGAAACAGAAAGACGGTAAGAAGCGCATGAAACAGGTCTGCAACGTTGAATTGCCACAAGAAGCCTTCTTGGCCATTCTGCACGTCGGCAAAGAGAGCAAATAAACCCTAAGGAGTTGGCATGGCCAATATGTTTGCCTTTGTTTTAGCGCTGGCGACGCTCGTCACCGGCATCGTCTGGTGTTTTGAACGCTTTAAATGGGCACCGGCACGCAAGGCGAGAGCGGAGGCGGCGCTGAGTGCGCAGCAGGGTGGCGGCGCGGGCGTTGTGACGATAAAACAACCCGGTTGGATTGAAACCTGCGCTTCGGTGTTTCCGGTATTGGCGCTGGTATTTTTTGTGCGCTCCTTTGTCTACGAACCGTTCCAGATACCGTCGGGTTCCATGATGCCGACGCTGCTGATTGGTGATTTTATTCTGGTGGATAAATTTGCCTACGGCATTAAGGATCCCATCACGCAGACAACGCTGATCCCGACCGGGCATCCGCGACGCGGGGATGTAGCGGTATTCAAATATCCTGAAAATCCGCGTCTGGATTATATCAAACGTGTGATTGGTCTGCCGGGCGACAGGGTTTCTTACGATCCGCTCAGCAAGCAGGTGACGGTGCGTCCTGCATGTGAAGGCTCGGCGTGTGACAGCGCCGTCGCGGTAACCTACAATAACCTTGAAGCCAGTGATTTCGTGCAAACGTTCGGTCGTCCTGGTTCGGAATCGGGCAGCGGTTTCTACGCGCTGCCACTCGGTGAGGAAAAACCGGGTGGCGTGCGGATGTGCGTTCGTCAGGAGACGCTTGGTGATGTCTCGCACCGCATTCTGGTGGTGCCGGGTAGCCAGGATCAACTGGGGATGTACTACCAGCAGTCGCGCCAGCCGCTGGCCACTTGGGTAGTGCCAAACGTGCACTATTTCATGATGGGTGATAACCGTGATAACAGCGCCGATAGCCGTTTCTGGGGTTTTGTGCCGGAGAAGAATCTGGTCGGCCGCGCAACGGCAATCTGGATGAGCCTTGAGAAACAAGAAGGTGAATGGCCAACGGGCGTACGTCTGAGCCGAATTAGTCGAATTCATTAATCACCGTGATAAACCCGCAGCATTATTTTCGGGTACGTTGTAGAATTGTTGTATCTCGCACCGCATTCTCGTTGCAGGTAGCCCTTGCAACGAAGAATGTGATGAGAATAAACGAAAAACGCAGGCTCCGTTCGGAGCCAATGCAAACGAAACAGCTTTGTTCCCCTATCGCCCTCAAGAGCGATCCAGACAGCGCTGTTCCGTATGCTGCGGTAAATAGGTATTGTTGATCTATTGGTAACACATGAACACCATCCTAATAAATCGGTTACAAAGAAAGCTGGGCTATACTTTCCAGCGGTACGACCTGTTATTGCAGGCGTTAACGCACCGCAGTGCCAACAGCAAACACAATGAGCGTCTGGAGTTTCTTGGTGACTCCATCCTGAGTTTTGTGATTGCCAATGCACTTTATCATCGCTTTCCTCGTGTCGATGAAGGGGATATGAGCCGTATGCGCGCCACGCTGGTGCGCGGCAATACGCTGGCGGAAATTGCGCGTGAATTCGAATTAGGTGAATGCCTGCGCCTTGGTCCCGGTGAATTGAAAAGCGGTGGCTTCCGCCGTGAGTCTATTTTGGCTGACACGGTCGAAGCGCTGATTGGCGGTATTTTTCTGGACAGTGATATCCAGAATATTGAAAGACTGATTCTGAATTGGTATCAGACCCGATTGGATGAAATCAGTCCAGGGGTTAAGCAGAAAGATCCTAAAACCCGGTTGCAAGAGTTTCTGCAAGGACGTCATCTGCCATTGCCTACCTATCTGGTGGTGCAGGTGCGCGGTGAGGCACACGATCAGGAATTCACCATCCATTGTATGATCAGCGGTTTTAACGAACCGGTGATTGGTATGGGCTCCAGTCGGCGTAAGGCGGAGCAGGCGGCAGCGGAACAAGCGTTGAAAATACTGGAGATTTAATGAGCGAAGAACAAACCTACTGCGGTTTCGTCGCGATTTTTGGGCGACCCAACGTGGGCAAATCCACGTTGCTGAACGAACTGCTGGGGCAAAAAGTCTCAATTACTTCGCGTAAGCCGCAAACCACGCGTCACCGCATTATGGGTATCCATACCGAAGGTCCTTATCAGGCTATTTATGTGGATACGCCAGGGCTGCACATTGAGGAAAAACGGGCAATCAACCGTCTGATGAACCGTGCTGCCAGTAGCTCCATCGGCGATGTCGAGTTGATCATCTTTGTGGTTGAAGGGACTCACTGGACCGACGACGATGAAATGGTCGTGGGTAAGTTGCGCGATCAAAAACGTCCGGTATTGCTGGCAATCAACAAGATTGACAATGTGACGGACAAAACCAAACTGCTGCCGCATATCCAGTTTTTAAGTGAAAAAATGAACTTCCTCGACGTTGTTCCTCTTTCTGCAGAAAAGGGCACTAACGTTGACACTATTGCCAGCATTGTGCGCAAACACCTGCCTGTGGCTGAGCATCACTTCCCGGAAGATTACATCACCGATCGTTCGCAGCGCTTTATGGCGGCAGAGATTATCCGTGAAAAGCTGATGCGCTTTCTCGGTGAAGAGTTGCCCTATTCGGTGACCGTTGAGATCGAGCGTTTCGTGACCAACGACCGCGGCGGTTATGACATCAATGGGTTGATTCTGGTTAAGCGCGATGCTCAGAAGAAAATGGTGATCGGTAACAAAGGCGCCAAAATCAAGATGATCGGCATTGAAGCGCGTCAAGATATGGAAGCCATGTTCGAAGCCAAGGTACACCTGGAATTGTGGGTGAAGGTGAAATCCGGCTGGGCGGATGACGAACGCGCATTGCGCAGCCTGGGCTACATCGACGACTTATAAGGTTAACGACGATGGAAGGCTGGCAGCGCGCGTTTGTCTTGCATGGGCGACCTTACAGTGAAACCAGCCTGTTGCTGGATCTTTTCACGGAAGACGAAGGGCGTGTGCGCATGTTAGCCAAAGGCGCGCGAGCGCGCCGCTCTCCGCTAAAAGGATGTTTGCAACCGTTCACTCCATTGCTGGTGCGCTGGGGTGGACGCGGTGAAGTAAAAACTTTGCGTAACGCTGAACCGGTGTCACTGGCACTACCGCTCACTGGCGTCATGTTGTACAGCGGCCTCTACGTCAATGAATTGCTTGCTCGCGTGCTGGAGCACGAAACCAATTTTTCCGCACTCTTCTTCGATTACCTGCATTGCTTGCAGCAACTGGCAGCGTTGAGCTCCTCACCGGAACCGGCACTGCGTCGTTTTGAGCTGGCGCTGTTGGGCTATCTCGGTTACGGCGTTGATTTTCTGCACTGTGCAGGCAGTGGGGAGCCCGTTGCAGACACCATGACCTACCGCTACCGTGAAGAAAAAGGGTTTATCGCCAGTGTAATTGTGGATCAGCGTAGCTTTACCGGCTATGAGTTGCGTGCGCTGGCTGCGCGGGAATTTCCTGATGTGCAAACCCTGCCGGCTGCGAAACGCTTTACCCGTATGGCGCTCAAACCTTATCTGGGCGGCAAGCCATTGAAGAGCCATGAGCTGTTTCAAAAATCTGCCGTTTTACGTCCCCACACGCCACCTGTTGCAAAAGAATAATGACCTGAGCAGTGAACCTGTCAACCTCTCGCTATCTAAAGATTGCCGCAGTGGTAACGAACCGAAAGGCCAGTGTACACTGGTCGCCTAACGGTGATTTTTTTGAGGACTGATTTCATGGCAGAGCTTTTGCTGGGTGTAAATATCGATCATGTTGCGACCCTGCGCAATGCGCGTGGCACAGCGTACCCCGATCCGGTGCAAGCTGCGTTTGTTGCCGAGCAAGCCGGGGCGGATGGTATTACGGTTCATCTGCGTGAAGATCGTCGTCATATTACCGATCGCGATGTGCGTTTGTTACGCCAAACGTTGCAGACGCGCATGAACCTTGAAATGGCGGTGACGGAAGAGATGCTGGCGATTGCCTGCGAGCTTCGTCCTCACTTTTGTTGTCTGGTACCTGAGAAACGCCAGGAAGTGACAACGGAAGGTGGGTTGGACGTTGCGGGTCAACTGCCGCGCATGACATCATCCGTGGCCCGTTTGCACGAGGCGGGAATTCTGGTATCTCTGTTTATCGACCCCGAACGGGTGCAAATTGATGCCGCTGTAGCCGTTGGCGCTCCTTATATCGAAATCCATACCGGTGCTTATGCCGATGCTCAGGACGATACGCTGCGCCAGCAAGAGTGGGCGCGTATTCGCGATGCAGCGGTTTATGCCGCCAGCAAAGGACTCAAGGTAAATGCAGGACATGGCCTGACCTACCACAACGTGCAAGCTATTGCGGCCCTACCTGAAATCCATGAGCTTAATATCGGGCATGCGATTATCGGTCGCGCCGTCATGAGTGGCTTGGCAGAGGCCGTCGCGGAAATGAAGTCATTACTACGGGAAGCCCGTCGTTAATGGCTATTCTGGGACTTGGCTCGGACATTGTGGAGATCGCCCGTATCGAGGCGATTATCGCGCGATCCGGCGATCGTCTGGCGCGCAGAGTATTATCCGCACAAGAGTGGGTGCACTATGAAAAGCACCCGCAGTCTGCCCGCTATCTTGCTAAGCGTTTTGCTGTTAAAGAAGCGGCGGCGAAGGCCTTAGGCACCGGCATTAGCCAGGGGCTGGCTTTCGATCAATTCGACGTCTTCAACGATGCGCTGGGTAAACCTTGCCTGCAACTTTGGGGACGCGCGCAATCGATGGCGGAAAACTTAGGAGTGGAAGAGATACACGTGACCATTGCCGATGAGCGGCACTATGCCTGCGCCACAGTGATCCTTGAAGGGGAGCGAAGAGCCTGTTTAAGATTTTGTGTAAATGCCTTTCCTCAGAAGTGACCGTCAAGGCGGTCACCGAACTCGATAATAAAGGAGCCTGTACACGAGATTGTGTAATTGCCTGATTTTGATATGTTCAATACAACATCAAAAGCAGGTTACTTTATGGACGAAAAACAGTTACAGGCTCTGGCTAACGAGCTGGCCAAAAATATCAAAACCCCTGACGATATCAACCAGTTTGATCGCCTGCTGAAAAAGATCAGCGTTGAAGCTGCCCTTAATGCTGAAATGACCCATCACCTCGGGCATGAGAAGCACCAGTCAAAATCTGGAACTAACACGCGCAATGGCTACTCCACAAAGACTGTTA
>NZ_JAHWCO010000183.1:0-1269 GCF_020054415.1 Candidatus Symbiopectobacterium sp.
CGCTTGCTGAGCAGCGAATAGTCTGGACAATGCAGCGACAATTTAATCAGTTTAAAAATCGAGTCAACAAAGCCCTGTAAAGCCCTCAATGAAAGGCCAAACACGCGTTTCATCATCAGGACTGTGGTGATGGCCATATCCGAGTAGTAGAGCGGTCGTCCACGCCGTTCAGTAGTGTTTTTTTCCGTCCATGCAGCAATGGCTGATTCATCTAGCCATACGGTTAGAGAACCGCGCTGCTTGAGGGCCTTGTTATAAGAGGTCCAGTTGGTGATTTTAAAATTTTGTTTTGCCATGGAAACCTGATTTTGAAACAACTGTGGTGATCTGCTCCGATGATTACCCAAAAGTTCTATTTATTCAACAAAGCCCGTTTAGATGTCAGAACACCGTGTGACAGCCTACGTATACGGTGTGGTGCAGGGGGTTTGTTTTCGTTATCACACACAACAGCAGGCCCGACAGTTGGGCGTGAAAGGGTATGCCAGTAATTGTGAGGATGGCACTGTGGAAGTAGTAGCCAGTGGTGAGCCGCAGCAGGTTGAACAACTTATCATTTGGCTAAAAGGGGGGGGGGACCGAGCAGTGCTCGTGTTGAGCACGTTCTTGTCGAGCCCTGCGCGATGATGGATTACACGGGTTTTTCAATCCGCTATTAGCCGAATATCAGATACATTTTACCGGCTTAGGTAGTCCTGCAATTTTGGTTGCCTGTTTGGCGGGGCCTTTCGGGAAGAGCCGATACAGGTAGCGGCTATTACCTTTTTCTTCTCCGTACTTTTGTGCCATCGCTTTTACCAGCATGCGAATCGCCGGTGAGGTGTTGAACTCCAGATAGAAGTGGTGAACAAAGCGCACCACTTCCCAATGCGCATCCGTTAACGCGATATCTTCCTGCTTTGCCAGTAGCCGTGCGAGAGACTCACTCCAATCAGCGCTGTTAAGCAAGTATCCCTGTGCATCCGTTTCTATAAAACGCCCTTCAAACTCCAACATAGTGCCTCGTAACCCCTGTTTTAAGCGAAGTGTAGCAAAGAAATTCAGTCGGAAGAATGGGGGGATCAGGGGGAATAAAAAGGCCTGAGCGGCAGAGACGCCACACTCAGGCCCGTTACATCAATTCAATGATAAGTGTACTAGCTCAGACCTGATCTGACAGTTACCGATTATTTATACAGGTGTCTGTCAGATTACATCTGGTTCAGATTCTTTTCTGCCCAGATCCGTTTTCCATCGAGTAAAGTGGCCATCGGCGTACGCCCGCAGCAC
>NZ_JAHWCO010000160.1:0-1735 GCF_020054415.1 Candidatus Symbiopectobacterium sp.
AGATTTTATGCTGGCAGCCCAGCGAAACGACGGATCCTCGCAACGTAAAATCATGCAGTTAGGCCTCATGAGAAAAGTGTACACCTGAGATGACAAGCATTTTCAACCAAAACTGGCATGGAAAAACAGCATGATTACCTAGTATTCAACAAAGCCTTAGGAATGCCGAATAGTATTCTCATCACGTAACAATCGACCCGTATGGGGCGCAGTCGTTACAAGTTCTGATTTATTCAACAAAGCCATCGACATATTGAATACACGAGGCTTTGTTGAATAAATAGATTTTATGCTGGCAGCCCAGTGAAACGACGGATCCTTGCAACGTAAAATCATGCAGTTAGGCCTCATGAGAAAAGTGTACACCTGAGATGACAAGCATTTTCTACCAAAACTGGCATGGAAAAACAGCATGATTACCTATTATTCAACAAAGCCAATACACGACCCAAATCTGCCACATGCAAAGCAAATTCCTTGTGGATAACTTTGTGCATAGAAAGAGAAAATCAGAATGATGCTGATGTTATATCAAAAAGTGATTCACATATTATGGATTTTTTTCAGCAAGATAAAAAAAAAGTCCTCGGTAAATACCAGTAATACAAAAAACATTTTTTTTGTGGATAGATATTATTCAAACGCTAATTAAACGTCACAAAGGCAAAACTGTCGTAGAGGATAAACGATATATCCAGGGTATAACTGCGCCTGTTATCAGACGCAGTTGTAAGACCAGTGCTATTTTTTCTCGATAAGGAATTTCACAACATCAGCATATTGCTTCACATATGCATCCATTGAGCTGGTATCTAAACCGTCACTTTTCACCATATATTTGCCATTAACAAACATGGCCGGCACACCGCGCAATTGCAAATCCGCAGCCGCTTTTTCTTGCTGGGCAACCAGCGACTTAACCACGAAGCTATTCAATGCAGCGTCATAATCTTCAGCTTTAACACCCGCCGCCACAAACACCTTACGAATATCATCCGTGGTTTTCAGCGTTTGGCTTTTTTGCACCGCATCAAACATTAACGGGGTGACTTTATCTTCAACACCCAAAGCGATGGCAACTGCCCAGGCCTGCGTTAGTTCTTTCCCCAAAGGCACGAGGAAATCGACGTGATAGCGCGTAATTTTGGTATCCGCTGGAAGCACCTTACTGACAGCTTCAGGAATATGGTAAACCTCAGCAAACTGATAGCAATGCGGGCAGTAGAAGGAGAAAAACTCCAGCACCTGCGGTAATTGAGATACCGGTTTATTAACTTCAACGTACTGTTTTCCATCAGAAAAATCTGCCGCTGATGCACCGAAGGCCAACATGATGCCCAATAATGCCGCAAATACACTCTTCATATAACACATCTCTCCGTTAAACATCAGTACATGGACAATAGCTGTAAAGGAGGCTCCTGTAACAGCTTAACCTGTTCATTAAATATTGCTGTTTGCCTGAACCAGAAATCATCATTTTTTATCCAGGGAAAGCTCGGGGGAAATGCCGGATCTTCCCAACGGCGAATAATCCACGCTAAATAATGCACCATTCGCATGGCTTTGTTGAATAAATAGATTTTATGCTGGCAGCCCAGTGAAACGACGGATCCTCGCAACGTAAAATCATGCAGTTAGGCCTCATGAGAAAAGTGTACACCTGAGATGACAAGCATTTTCAACCAAAACTGGCATGGAAAAATAGCATGATTACCTATTATTCAACAAAGCC
>NZ_JAHWCO010000306.1:0-1409 GCF_020054415.1 Candidatus Symbiopectobacterium sp.
TAAGAGGGCCAGTTGGTGATTTTAAAATTTTGTTTTGCCATGGAGACCTGATTTTGAAACAACTGTGGTGATCTGCTCCGATGATTACCCAAAAGTTCTATTTATTCAACAAAGCCCCGATTTTGAACACCGATTAAAGCGGTTATATACGGTTTTCCACGGACCATATCACTCAGGTAAATCACGCCATGGAGCACCTGAGCACAGAATCCAGAACATACCGTTGATGATTTTACGATGTTCTGCCCATGGACGTCCGGCACGTGGTATTGCTGGTTCAGCAGGCAGTAAAGACTGGATGATCATCCATGCTTCATCGGGAAGGTCGTAGCGAGCCATAGTTCAATATACTGTGTAAACATACGGTTACTATAACTCAGGAAATTAAGGGACACAGTCTAGCATTTGTACGCGCACCGATATGAAGGTGTCACGCAGGATATCTATCGGGTCGCCGTTCGCGTAGCCCTCGATCTCGTTACGCGCGAAAGCGGGCGCGTCCGGGTGTGGCCGGTGGTAGGTTCGGATGACGATCGAGCCATCCGAGTTTATCTGCGAACTACCCTCATCGCCGCCATAGTCCACCCACAGGCGAGGCAGCCTGTTACGGCACATCGATACCGCCCTCATCACCGCTCCAGGCGCGATCGGCGTTCAGGCCCAGACAAGCGGAAATGCGGTATACCCCTTAGCTCAGGCGTTCGGTGGTGATGCCTTCCGCTTCGCTGGTGAGTTCGCTGGTGCCGTCTGCAAACAGCTTCACGACAGGGGAGGCTGTTTTCCAGAAGCCGTTGAAATCGGCAACGGCGTTAAGTCCGCTTGCTAATATCGGATAGCTGGCACCGCTACCAACTTGGATTAGGGGTGTTGCGTTGCCGTGTATAGTGGTAGGCGCTGCTGCATCCCCAAGGTGTACGATATTTTCCGAGTTAATATGCGCTAAGTTGCGTACTTGGCCATTTGTCAACGTTCCACGGAATGCAACTGCATTTGTTGTTACCACGGCTGCGGCGTGCGTTTTTATCGCTGTGACGGTTTGCGGGGTATCAAGCGTTGCCGGATTTGTAAGGTTTTTATCCGTCCAAAAAATATGATTTACATACCCCTGCGCGTCCCCCCGCCTGAAGCCTGACGACACTTGTTGCGGGTGATTGCCCTACTGTAAAAACTGAATATGTGCCTGAAACCTTAGAGAACCAGCCAGAACCAAAGCGGCTGGTTGCCGTAGTTGTTGCGTCATTTCTGAATGTTCCTGACGTATTTGCAGCGTGCATATTCGCATCGTGATCGATCAGTGATTCGCATGACAATCGATCACGATTTCGCATGAAAGGTCGATCACTGATTCGCGTCGTATCGATCACTCCGGGACTTAACTCTTTTAACCTCCTCTCCATTCGCAGTTTCTA
>NZ_JAHWCO010000742.1:0-1813 GCF_020054415.1 Candidatus Symbiopectobacterium sp.
AGAGCAACCAACCTGAGTGGCAATATCGACAATATACGCACCCTGCTGGCGCATTTGCTTTATCATGTAAAAGTCCTCTCTGCTCAGCATGCTGATGTCCTTTCTGGTGTGAGAACCTCAATGAAACAACATGTTGGGTGGAGTGGACAATCCAAATGGTGAATTACCGTCTTATATCACTGGCGCTGACACTCGAATTATTTAGGGTATTGCCTGTTGCAGTATTTCAATAATCTCTTGCAATGTTGCCGGTGTTAATGCATTCATTTGCCGTGTGAATGTCTGCGTTTCGTTGTCAGCCTGTGCCATCGATTGCTGGCAAAGTGTTTCAGCAGGAAAGCGTAATGCGTACAAGCCACATTGCAGCGTAATGTGATTTTCATGCGTGGTTAAACACGTCAAATGCGGCGATACGTCAGATATAGCCACACCATCGGGTAAGATAAGCGTCATCGCGTCGCTATGACGGCAATGCGCGTTTAACTGTGTAACTACGTATTCAACGACGATCGGATCGTGCAGTGTTTTAGCCAGCGCCTTCTGCAAGTGGCGGCGTTGCTCTGTCCAGCGTTTATGCTGTAGCGTTTCATAGTCGTTCAGCATGGCAAGGACTGTGGTGAAGAACAGCTTGAAACCTGTGGAAAATCCTTCCTTCTCTTTCTGCTTTTTTATCTCGTCGGCTGCCCGCTTTTGTTCATCATGAATCTCATGGCAGCGGCGTAACGTATGCTCAATGGCATTTTGGGAACGGAATTGTTGTTTACGGTTTTTTGCCGCAATGAGTACTGAATCGCGGCACTCTTCAGGCAGTTCTGCCAGGGAAATTGTTCGCATAATGCGTGGCCATATTGAATAAGTTGATATGATCGGGTGTACGTGGCGCGTCCATTTTGGGGAGTTGAATGTAGGTGGGGAACAACAGCATAAATAGTTGTTGTAGAGCCTGTGGAATCGGATGACAGTGATTTAATATGAACCTCGCACCGCAAGCCTGTGTCGTATACCCTCCTTGCTTTAGGGGGCCAGGATCGACATTGTGGATCAGTGGTAATGCAATAAAACTCAGTAATTGTGGATCGGAAAATAGCGCCAGGTTGAGATCTGACATAGATGATTTGAGAAGATAACCACCTAATAAATGAGCAATATCCGGCATGTGATCCCACTGCTTTATCATGACTGCAGCCGGCGTATGTGCTGCATCCCAGGTTTCAGGGGGGCAGTAAGCTGGTAGCGCCAATAAAGCCAGTAAGTCAGTAATGGCTCACTGGCGCGCCCCTTTGTGCGCCAAGCCTCAGGTAAATGAGAAGGGTGGGCGTAAGCGACCGGGTGGTACAGTATACGAAAGAGCTGCTCATGGCGGTCGTGTATTCAATATGTTGATTGCAGTGTGAAATGTCCGGTTTTGGATGTGGAATACAGTGGCTAAAGTTGATGTAAGATGCCCGTTTTGTGAACAGACATCTCCTGTAAAAAACACGGTTATGGCAAAAGTGGCCATCAGCGTTACCGTCGTCAGTCATGCAAACACGGATGGCTACAGGGCTTACAACGACGAACTTCCAAAAGTAAAACACATTGTTAGCAAGCTGTATACACAGAGTATTGAGTGTGCACATCTGACACTGCGTAACCGATTGCAACGGCTCAATCGCAAGACGCTCGGATATTCAAAATCATCCGAAATGCACGATAGGATCGGCTTTGTTGAATAAATCAGAACTTGTAACGACCGCGCCCCATACGATACGGGTCGATTGTTACGTGATGCGAATACTGTTCGGCATTCCTGATAGCGTGATCCTGTTAAGCG
>NZ_JAHWCO010000188.1:0-1800 GCF_020054415.1 Candidatus Symbiopectobacterium sp.
CTCAGGTGGGTGAAGCCATGGCCATGGTCAAAGCGCTTAACCGGATCACGCTATTAGGAATGCCGAACAGTATTCGCATCACGTAACAATCGACCCGTATGGGGCGCAGTCATTACGGGTTCTGATTTATTCAACAAAGCCATTTCAGCCGTGTAGAAACACGGCGACATCAACCGTTTCCGATGTCGCCGCTGACCGTCTTAATCGCACGAAAATAAGCACCTTCCCGTCGTCCTGGGTACGTGCCGTAGACCTCGCGTGGAATTAACCCGTTTAGCCTGTAAGGGATTTCCGCCTGTGCGGGAATGACAGGAATGACAAAAGAAGGACAGTTACAACCAGCTCCGCGTTATGCCGTTGCGAACAGCTGGCGCGGGATCTTCGTCAAACGCTCACAGCCGTTTTCCGTCACCAGCACCGTTTCGCTGATGGCAAGGCCCGCCGCATACAAGTACATGTGAAACACCATGCCCGCTTCCAGCAGCCACTCAGACGTGGGCAAAAACACGCGGCTAAAATCGCTGGTGCGCGGCGTCGTCTTCGGATAATAACCGAGCGTATAGCCGGTAATGCTGGCGTAATCCTGACGCAGCCCTGCTTTTAGTACAGCATTACGTGCCAGTGCATCGATGTCTTTCGCCACTGCACCGGGCTTCATGGCAGCGAGCTGCTTATCCTGGATTGCGATTAGCTGCTGAGCAATCTCTTGCTGTGCAGCTGACGCCGTACCGATAATCACCGAACGCATGATCTTGGAGCTGTAGCCGCGTTTAAAGGAAACCACTTCAAGATGCAGGATATCACCCTGCTTCAACGGCCGTTCCTGCATGTTGGCATGCAGAAAGCTGTTGCCACCGCCGGTCGTGACGATGCCACAGCGGTTGGAATCCATCCCGTTGCGGATCAGGACACGGTGGATAATTTCTGCCGCCTGACGCTCCGTTTTCCCAACCCCCATTTCGGCAACCACTTCACGGATCGCATGATCGTTCGCTGCCGCTGATTGTTTGATGCACTCGATTTCCTGCGGAATTTTGCGGGTGCGCAATTGTTTAAGAACACCGGAAAAATCTTTTACCTGAATCTGTGGCAACATCGCCTGCAAGCGCTGGAAGCGGTTGATGGTCATGCAGTAAGAATCGAAATCGATGCCGAGCGTCGCGCTTTCCCAGCCGCGAGCGCACACCGTATCGGCCAGTACCGCTAACGGATCCTGCCAGTCATGGAAAGTGACGGTGTCAGTGATCCAGCTATTTTCACTGAACGCACGCTCGTCCATGGCGCGGAATACCATCACCGGGTCGCCCGTTAACGGCAGCAAGCAAGCACGGTACATGTTTTCAGAAATACCAAATCCCGTGAGATAAAACAGGAATTCTGTCTGGTCAATCAGCAACAGGGATATATCCCTTTCTTGCATATAAGCGCGGATCTTTGCGACGCGCTGCTGATACTCGTGGAGCGGGAAAAGCCAACTTTCATTCATAACGGTTACCTGATGTCGTTTTTTTCTATTCACCACACTCGTAAAATCCCCAGGTCGTGTATTCAATGAGTTGATGTAGCATAAAACGTAGTACTCGCGTTCGATTTAAGTACCGATGATCCTATCGTGCATTTCGGATGATTTTGAATATCCGAGCGTCTTGCGATTGAGCCGTTGAAATCGGTTACGCAGTGTCAGATGTGCACGCTCAATACGCTGTGTATACAGCTTGCTAACAATGTGTTTTACTTTTGGAAGTTCGTCGTTGTAAGCCCTGTAGCCATCCGTGTTTGCATGACTGACGACGGTAACGC
>NZ_JAHWCO010000587.1:0-1466 GCF_020054415.1 Candidatus Symbiopectobacterium sp.
CGTTACCGAGTTCTTCGGCGAGATTGAGCAGGCCGGCTTTGTGTTTGATAATGGGATTGTTAGTATGAAGCATGAGAGTTACCTCGCGTTTTGTTTAAGGATTAGGCACCCATATCAAAACCGGTAACTCTCAACCTTTCAAGGTCAAGTGTCAGATCTAGTCGCGACTAATACACTTTTAGGAAACTCTCCGCGACGCACCATGTCGATCATACCGTGCATGGATTTTCCTTCATAAACCGGATCGGTCAATACTCCTTCAGTGCGGGCGCACAGACGAATCGCTTCCAGTGTACCTTCATTGGGTAAGCCATACTCCGGTCCACCGTAGCGAGTATCCAGCACCACGTCTTCTTCTGTGATCTCGCGACCCAGTTCCACCAGGTTCGCCGTGTTTTGCGCAATACGCAGAATCTGCGCCTTGGTTTGTTCTGGTTTAGCAGACGATCGATGCCGATAACGCGACGAGAGCGCCCATCGGTGGCAAAGCCAACCACCATCCCTGCCTGGGTGCTGCCGGTAACGGAACAGACCACTATATAATCGAAAGTAAAGCCCAGCTCTTTTTCCTGCTGACGCACTTCTTCAGCAAAGCCGACAAAGCCTAGCCCACCCAATGGATGCTCAGAGCAGCCAGCCGGGTTCGGGAACGGTTTTTCACCGTTTTGAGCCGCTTCTTCCATCGCTTGCTGCCAGCTTTGACGAATGCCAATGTCGAATCCAGCGGCATCAAGGCGTACATCCGCCCCCATAATACGCGAGAGTTCGATATTGCCGACCCGATCGTAGACCGCATCCGCATAATTCCCCCAGTTCTCTTGAACCAACACGCACTTCATGCCGAGGTGCGCCGCTACGGCAGCAACCTGACGCGTTTGGTTCGACTGAATACCGCCAATCGAGACCAGCGTGTCGCACCCTTGCTCCAGCGCTTCTGGGATCAGGTATTCCATCTTGCGGGTTTTATTGCCACCAAATGCCAGGCCGCTGTTGCAGTCTTCGCGCTTGGAATAAAGTTCGACATCACCGCCCAGATGTTCGCTCAATCGCTTCAACGGCGTGATGGGAGAGGGACCGAAGGTCAGCGGATAGCGGGGAAATCTCTCCAGATTCATCATCATGCTCCAAAATAAAGTGGCATTAGGAAAACGGGTCGTGTATTCAATATGTTGATTGCAGCGTGAAATGTCCGGTTTTTGATGTGGAATACAGTGGCTAAAGTTGATGTAGATGCCCGTTTTGTGAACGGACATCTCCTGTGAAAAAACACGGTGATGGCAAAAGTGGCCATCACCGTTACCGTCGTCAGTCATGCAAACACGGGTGGCTACAGGGCTTACAACGACGAACTTCCAAAAGTAAAACACATTGTTAGCAAGCTGTATACACAGCGTATTGAGCGTGCACATCTGACACTGCGTAACCGATTGCAACGGCTCAATCGCAAGACGCTCGGATATTCAAAA
>NZ_JAHWCO010000550.1:0-3339 GCF_020054415.1 Candidatus Symbiopectobacterium sp.
GCCATAAAGGCTGCGGATTCCCTTGACGTAAAATCAGTATGTTAAATCCAGAGCGTGGTGATGCATCCCGGAGCGATCAGCATTTTAATCCAAAACAGGCGTGTCATAACAGCATTATTCCCTATTATTCAACAAAGCCATATAGCCTTATAATCACGACGCCCGGCGCAATACCGGGCGTCGTGGACAGCACTACTTGCGCGCCAATATCGGTTTGAGGAAACGGGCAGTGTGCGATGCTTCGCAATTGGCAACCGTCTCAGGGGTGCCGGACACCAGTATTTGACCGCCACCGCTGCCCCCTCCCGGACCAAGGTCCACAATCCAGTCTGCGGTTTTAATCACATCCAGATTGTGCTCGATCACCACAATGGTGTTCCCCTGATCGCGCAACTGGTGCAACACGTCCAACAATTGCTGAATATCGGCAAAATGTAGCCCGGTGGTTGGCTCGTCAAGAATATACAGGGTTTGCCCCGTTCCTCGCTTGGACAACTCGCGGGACAGTTTCACACGCTGTGCTTCACCGCCGGAGAGCGTGGTCGCCGACTGGCCAAGACGAATATAAGAAAGCCCCACATCGATAAGGGTTTGCAGCTTACGCGCCAAGGCAGGAATAGCATCAAAGAAGTCACGCGCCTCTTCAATGGTCATTTCCAGCACTTCGTGAATGCTTTTACCCTTGTATTTGATTTCCAACGTTTCACGGTTATAGCGTTTGCCTTTGCACTGATCGCACGTCACATAGATATCCGGCAGGAAGTGCATCTCCACTTTGATGACGCCATCGCCCTGACAAGCCTCACAGCGCCCGCCGCGCACGTTGAAACTAAAGCGCCCAGGGTTGTATCCGCGGCTTCTCGCTTCTGGCACACCGGCAAAAAGTTCACGGATGGGGGTAAATACGCCTGTGTAGGTCGCAGGGTTGGAACGCGGTGTGCGCCCAATCGGACTTTGATCGATATCGATCACCTTATAAAAATGCTCAAGGCCGTGAATCTCACGGTACGGTGCCGGTTCCGCCAGCGTTGCGCCATTGAGCTGACGTTGCGCCAGCGGAAACAGCGTATCGTTAATCAGCGTCGATTTGCCTGAACCAGAAACACCGGTGATACAGGTGAACAACCCGACGGGTAGCGTCAGCGTGACATCTTTCAGGTTGTTGCCTTTGGCACCCACCAGCTTCAGCACTTTGGTAGGATCGGCAGGCACGCGTTGTGACGGCACTAAGATTTTTCGCTCACCGCTCAGGTACTGGCCGGTCAACGATTCTGGCACCGCCATGATCTGTTCTACTGAGCCTTCCGCTACCACCTGGCCGCCGTGCATCCCCGCCCCCGGTCCGATATCAATCACATGATCCGCCGCGCGAATGGCGTCTTCATCATGCTCCACTACAATCACTGTGTTGCCCAGATTGCGTAGGTGGAGCAATGTCTCCAACAGGCGTTCGTTGTCCCGCTGGTGCAAGCCAATGGAAGGTTCATCCAGTACATACATCACCCCCACCAGCCCGGCACCAATTTGGCTCGCCAGTCGGATACGCTGTGCTTCACCGCCGGAAAGCGTTTCGGCAGAACGCGACAGCGACAGGTAGTTCAATCCCACGTTCACTAGGAATTTCAGGCGATCGCCGATCTCCTTCAACACTTTTTCAGCAATCTGCGCGCGCTGACCACTTAGCTTCATGTTTTGGAAGAACGTCATCGCATGGCCGATGCTCATGTCGGAAATCTTCGGCAGCGTGGTCTGTTCGACAAACACATGGCGCGCTTCCTTACGCAGACGCGTACCGCTGCAACTGGCACAAGGACGGTTACTAATAAACTTGGCCAGTTCTTCGCGCACTGCGCTTGATTCGGTTTCCTTGTAACGCCGTTCCATGTTGTTCAACACGCCTTCGAAAGGATGGCGTCGCACGGACGTATCGCCACGATCGTTGATGTATTTGAACTCGATAGTGTCTTTACCGGAACCGTACAGAATGACGTGACGAATTTTTTCACTCAGGCTGTCGTAGGGTGCCTCGACATCAAAACGATAATGCTCCGCCAGTGAACGCAGCATCTGAAAATAGTAAAAGTTACGTCGATCCCAGCCTCGAATCGCACCGCCGGCCAACGACAGCTCACCGTTTTGCACCACACGTGCCGGATCGAAAAACTGCTGCACGCCCAACCCATCACAGCTCGGACAAGCGCCAGCCGGATTGTTGAATGAGAACATGCGCGGCTCCAGCTCATGCATGCTATAGCCACACTGCGGACATGCGAAATTGGCGGAAAACAGCAGTTCGGGCTGCTTGCTATCATCCATATCCGCCACAATAGCGCTACCGCCGGAAAGCTCCAGTGCGGTTTCAAACGATTCCGCCAGACGCTGTGCCAAATCCTCACGCACTTTGAAACGATCAACGACTACCTCAATGGTGTGTTTCTTCTGTAATTCCAGCTTGGGCGGATCGGAAAGATCGCACACCTCGCCGTCGATACGGGCGCGGATATAACCTTGTGTCGCTAGGTTTTCCAGCATTTTAGTGTGCTCCCCTTTGCGATCTTTAACAATGGGTGCGAGCAGCATCAGGCGAGTACCTTCCGGCTGTGCAAGCACGTTATCCACCATCTGGCTGACGGTCTGCGCCGCCAGCGGCACATCGTGATCAGGACAGCGCGGCTCACCCACGCGGGCAAAGAGCAGACGCAAATAGTCGTGAATCTCGGTGATAGTGCCCACGGTTGAGCGCGGGTTATGGGAAGTGGATTTTTGCTCAATGGAAATCGCCGGTGACAACCCTTCGATATGATCGACGTCCGGCTTCTCCATTAAAGAGAGAAACTGGCGCGCATAGGCAGACAACGATTCAACGTAGCGCCGCTGCCCTTCCGCATACAGGGTATCAAACGCCAGCGACGATTTACCGGACCCCGACAGCCCGGTGACCACAATCAGTTTATCGCGCGGAATTATCAGATTGATATTTTTGAGGTTATGAGTACGTGCACCACGAACTTCGATCTTATCCATTCACATACATCCCGGAGTTAACGCTATTTTTCATCATCCCGCAGGCGGAGATAACCGGTACGAAACGTGCAATTATGACACAAAAAACACCCGCTGCGTTTTTTAGCACCGCAGATGGCGGCTCAGTGTGGGGACAAGCAGAAGAAACACGCTAACAAAAAACTGAATAAATATGGGTCTTCCCCGATCATGGTGGGAGACTCATAACCCCATGTTTAACCTGCCGTAATGGAACATAACTGCCACCTTAAAGCGCTCTTTGTTCCGGTATCCTCTGGACTTGATCCGCAGCATCCTTATCTTGCTGTTTAGTGA
>NZ_JAHWCO010000369.1:0-1324 GCF_020054415.1 Candidatus Symbiopectobacterium sp.
AGGAAAAATAGCCCGGTAGTGGAAAGCGCAGAAGAAACACGCTAAAACGATAAAAAAGTTAGGTTCCCGGATGATCGATACGATGCGAAAACGTGATCGACCTTAGATGCGAATCGATGATCGATCGCATGCGAATATGCACGCAAGCATCATCGTGGCAATCTATAATGACAGGCTACTGGTGGCAGGAGAAATGCCAAAATCCTGTGACAGCACGGGTAAAATCGGTTGTACACAATACAGCAAGGCAAAGGTCGCAAGTCCAGCAGAAAACAGTGCCAGCGTAACGCGAATAAATGCAGGTGTACCACGGGTGATATACGGTGATTTTGGCGCGACGGGGATTTTGCGATCCAAAGGCTCTTCGCGTCGATCGTCATCTGGCACGGTGACCGAATCAGATACTGAAGAAAGTGACGTACTCAAAACTATTCCTTGGAAACGGGGGAAAGTAGTAAATTTATGCGGCATTCTGCACGCGATACAGTGCATGACGCGAGGTAGATCATAGAAGGGTAAGTGAATCTTTACCATCAGTTTGAGGAGGATTGCCATCAATATCGAACTGCGCCATCTACGCTATTTTCTCGCTGTTGCTGAAGAGCTACATTTTGGCCGGGCAGCAGAGAAGCTCAA
The DNA here is from genome assembly GCF_020054415.1 of Candidatus Symbiopectobacterium sp. Lineage (NCBI taxonomy): Bacteria > Pseudomonadati > Pseudomonadota > Gammaproteobacteria > Enterobacterales > Enterobacteriaceae > Symbiopectobacterium > Candidatus Symbiopectobacterium sp. The sequence continues at coordinate 637 of NZ_JAHWCO010000369.1, forward strand.
TATTTCACAGCCGCCACTGAGCCAGCAGATTCAGGCATTAGAAGCGCAAATCGGCGCGACGCTGTTTGAACGCAACAACCGCAATGTCAGGCTAACGCCGGCAGGCGAAGCGTTCCGCAAAGCAAGCTGGGGAATAGGAGCAAGCGTCTGCGCACGCCGCAGAATGCAACGTGGCGAAATTGGCGAGCTGCGAATTGGTTTTACCTCCTCAGCGCCTTTTATTCGTGCGGTTTCGCGCAGTTTGCTGCATTTTCGGCAACGCTACCCGGATGTTCATCTGCAAATGTTGGAGCTGAACACCAAACAGCAGATAGACACGTTGCTGGATATCGGCGTGATGCGCAATAATTCGTTGCCAGCGGATTTACGGCATCAGCTACTGTTGCATGAAGCATTGGTGGCTGTGGTGCATGAAACACACCCGTTGGCAGGTCGTGTATTCAATATGTTGATCGCAGTGTACCATATCCGGTTTTGGATGTGTAATACAGTGGCTAAAGTTTATGTAAGATGCCCGTTTTGTGAACAGACATCTCCTGTGAAAAAGCACGGTTATGGCAAAAGTGGCCATCAGCGTTACCGTCGTCAGTCATGCAAACACGGATGGCTACAGGGCTTACAACGACGAACTTCCAAAAGTAAGACACATTGTTAGCAAGCTGTATACACAGCGTATTGAGCGTGCACA
>NZ_JAHWCO010000080.1:0-12251 GCF_020054415.1 Candidatus Symbiopectobacterium sp.
CTGAAACTGCCATGTTCCGGTTCAAAAGGCTTCTGGGTGGTCATCTAAGTCTGAGAGACTACGATGCTCAGGTGGGTGAAGCCATGGCCATGGTCAAAGCGCTTAACCGGATCACGCTATTAGGAATGCCGAACAGTATTCACATCACGTAACAATCGACCCGTATGGGGCGCAGTCGTTACAAGTTCTGATTTATTCAACAAAGCCTCCCACATCAAAAACCGGATATGGTACACTGCAATCAACATGTTGAATACACGACAAAAAAAAGCGTTTTCTACGTACACCGCGTCCACTGTCATTGTTTTTAATCCTGTCAGTGTTGATTCGGGGCTTTGTTGAATAAATAGATTTTATGCTGGCAGCCCAGTGAAACGACGGATTCTCGCAACGTAAAATCATGCAGTTAGGCCTCATGAGAAAAGTGTACGCCTGAGATGACAAGCATTTTCAACCAAAACTGGCATGGAAAAACAGCATGATTACCTATTATTCAACAAAGCCTTGATTCGGATTATGTTCATTTAACTTTAATTATCTTTATGAAATAAAATATAAAAAAAGCTATTCCCTCTTATAATTTGATGGCGGTGACGGAAGCAGGAAGGCCAGCCATTATTATCTCATCAGGAATGCCATTGGCGAGACTTTATACTGCATCGAACGTTTGGATGCAAAAGAGCTACTCTATGGAAGATATGGGGCAATACCGTCAGCTTAATGTTGGCGAGGAATATCAGTTCTCTCAGTATGCTTTATTACTGGCACAGAACAACGGGCAAGAATGCTACCTTCGCTTTCGCGACAAAGCAAATACGGCGGAATGCACAATCCCTGCTAAACAGCGACGTTTGCTTGCTATCGCACCGGCCACGGTTACCGTTGAGCGCGGTGAAGTAGATTGTTTATTTCTTGATTTTACGTTGCTGGCAAAACTGCAAGTGTTTATCGATAAATCAATGAATAAAGAAAGTATTCACTGTCCACGATCGCTGCTGGCAAGCATGCCAACGACACTTGGCAACGAGCCTGAGCAAAAGGAGCTGGAATATTGGCTGCTGCATCAGACGTTGTTGGGAACGGAAGGCATGGCGTGTTTTTCCAATGTATTGAGACAATCTGAATGGTATGCCCTGGTTGAGTTTCTTTTTGATTCTTATCGAACTAATTCCACCCAGCGTTTGCAGACGCTCTGTGCTCGTTATGGGCTTTCGGTTTCTCATTTTCGACGTTTATCGCGGCGCGCATTGGGCAATACGGCAAAATCTGCGCTACGTGATTGGCGTCTGGGGCAGGCACTGTTTGAATTGATTAATGGCGATAATAATTTAACGACTATCGCAATGAATCATGGATATGCATCACTTTCTCATTTCTCCAATGATGTGAAAGAAGTGATTGGTGTTTCGCCAAGGAATTTGAAGAAATTGTTGCAAGCGAGTTAAAGTAAGATGAGTACAGATTTTTCGAAAAAAATATGGGCATCAATAGCCATATTGCTGTTTGTACTAATGCCAATACAGGCATTTGCAGAAACAGTAAATGAGAATAATCAATCTTCTCGACAGGGAAGCGGATATATGGCCCGGCAGGAGAGTGTGAATGGCATTTTTGATGCTATCTCTGCTGCCATGAGGAAACCCGTGATTTTAAGTAAGCTGGCGGCACGTAAAAAAGTCACCGGTGAGTTTGATCTGAGCAGTCCGCAGGATGTGCTGGTATCGGTATCCGAGCAGCTTGGACTAATTTGGTATAGTGATGGCCAGGCGATTTACGTCTATGACGCAACGGAAATGCGTAATGCAGTTATCGTGTTGCGTAATACTTCATTCAGCACGGTTGAAAGCTTTTTGAAGAATTCTGGTTTGCACGATTCTCGCTTTCCTCTGCGTTCGGATAATCGCAATTCCACTTTTTATGTTTCTGGACCACCAATCTATGTCGACCTGATCACTAGTACGGCGAAATATCTCGATCAAAAAAATTATACCTTCGACGGGCGAGAGAGCATTGCCGTGATTCAGCTACACAACACTTTTGTTGAAGACCGCTCCTTTAAATATCGCGATGAAAAAATCGTCATTCCTGGCATTTCGACGGTGATAAATAAAATTATCAGTACCGGAACTACGGCAGGGAGAAGTATGCAGGTGGTGCCGCGTAAACCGGTCAAAACCGAGCTGGATACCTCCGATCTGCCGCAGGATTTGCTTGACAGCTATGCGCATGAAGATGCGATGGCGGCAGCGAATATTGCCCGCGACGCCAGTGAAGTGAGTGTTATTGCCGAGCCGGGAACCAATAGCCTTCTGGTGCGAGGAAGCCCTGAGCAGGTTGAATATATTCGTAATCTGGCGAAAACCTTGGATATCGCCAAGCGGCATATTGAACTTTCCGTTTGGATTGTGGATTTACAAAAAGAAGCTTTCGACAATCTTGGCGTTCAGTGGAGCGGCAATCTTAATGTCGGAGGCAATCTGGGTATTTCGCTTAACGGCGGCACGAGCACCATTGATGGTGCCAGCTTTATGGTTACGGCATTGGCATTGAGTGAAAAGAAAAAAGCCAACATTGTTTCCCGCCCCATGCTGCTGACCCAGGAAAATATTCCGGCCATTTTTGACAACAGTCGAACCTTCTATGCCAGCCTGGTGGGTGAGCGCACAGCACAGTTAGAAAACGTCACCTACGGTACATTGGTCAGTGTACTTCCTCGTTTTACCGAGAACGGGGAAATTGAAATGATGCTGAACGTTGAAGACGGTAACCAGTTTGATACAACAAAAACTAACGATTCCACGTTACCTGAAGTCGGCAGAACTAATATCAGCACCATCGCCCGCGTACCGAAAGGAAAAAGCTTGTTGATTGGTGGGTATACCCATGATGAAAGAAGCACCGTGGAAGGGAAAATCCCTTTATTAAGTGACATTCCCCTGCTTGGCAAACTGTTCCAATATTCTCGCGACCGAGAATCAAGCATGGTTCGGGTATTCCTCATTCAGCCAAGAGAGATTGATGCACCATTATCACCGGATGCACACACGATGATTAACGATATACGCAAAGATCTGGGTAACGATCAATTGCAAAACTGGATGACCAATTATTTGGACAGCCAAAAATGGCGATAAGCGTTGGGTCTGGTAGCTCTTCTCTCCATCTTCAGATGGCTCGACGAGAGAAGCAGAATGCAGAAAAAAACGTTTCTGCTGAACAGAATAATGTTTCATCTGGCGATGAAATGCAGGATATGGAAGATCTTTCTCCCGCAGCCAGAGCACAGAAGTTGTATAACGCTGCGGATGATATGTCTGAAGTAGCGGGACTCTTTCGCCAGCGCAGGGAATATGAAAAGAAATCAAGCGCAATGGAAGAAAGCAGCTTTGAGCGCGTGTTAGATGATGATGCTCAGCCGAAAGTGAGCAAGCTGATTCAAGCCCTGAATGGGAAAGAAGGGGCGGCTATTACGAGTTTTTTACAACAGGCGCGCGCATTGTTTCCAGATGAGAGCGATCTGGTGATGGTTTTACGCGAGTTGTTGTATCGACGAAATCTGGATGAGATACGACGGAAACGTCTCAAAGCGCTGCTGTCCCAAGTTGAAAAAGAAGCAGATCCCAAGCGCTTAAAAGCCGGAATTAATGTTGCGTTAAAGGCTCGGTTATTAGGCTCGACGCTCAAGATGACTCCCACATTACTGCGTGAGAGCTATCGAAGCTTTTTAGCCAATGATGATACGGACCTGATGCAGTACCAAACGTGGATATCGACCTATGGCGTTGAAAATCGCGGGATCCTGACCACGTTTATGGAAGATGCGCTGTTGGCAGATATTGACGCTGCTGATCCTAGCTGTAGTCACTCGGAGTTTTTCTTTCTTCAGGAAAGAATAAAGCAAATTAAGCACATTCGATCGAGTGATATTTTGTTTGTGCAGGGGTTACTCAAGAACCCCCTTATTCGCGATGTTGATGAAAAAGAAGAGACTTGGCTGCTATTGCTCTTAGGCATGATCGAACACTTCGATGATGTGGATATGTTGCTTTCGCAAACAGTAGGTCACCATTTACGTTTTGCGGAACATAAAAATCGAGCGGTAGTTTTACAAATGATTTACTACTATTGCAAAAAATTACCTCATGAAGTTTTTTTTTCAGAGGAAGAAAGAATAAAATTATTGATGTATTTTGAAGAAAGACTCAATATAGAATTATGCCACGAACGAATTGAACAGCGGAAAACCGCACAGTGATTTCTATACATAAGTTGAATAAAATAGGTTGATAGGATGATTGACTTTTTAAATCGGGTAAGGAACCATCCTGAACTCTTTATTCTTATATTGATTGTTGTGATCATTTCTATGTTGGTTATTCCTCTGCCAACCTATTTGGTCGATTTCTTGATTGGGTTAAACATTGTTTTGTCCATTCTGGTTTTTTTAGCATCGTTTTATATTGATAAAATACTGAGCTTTTCAACATTTCCCTCTGTGTTGCTGATTACGACGCTGTTTCGATTAGCGCTATCCGTGAGTACAAGTCGCCTGATATTAAACGATGCAGATGCGGGTGACATCATTTCCACGTTTGGTGAATTCGTTATTGGGGAAAGCCTGGTCGTTGGGTTTGTGATTTTTGCAATAGTCACCATTGTGCAATTTATGGTGATAACCAAAGGTGCCGAACGCGTCGCTGAAGTAGCCGCTCGTTTCTCTCTGGATGGCATGCCAGGAAAGCAAATGAGCATTGATGCGGATTTGCGCGCGGGCTCCATTGACGCTGAAGATGCCATGTCTCGGCGCAGTGTGGTCGAGCGTGAAAGCCAACTCTATGGCTCGTTTGATGGTGCGATGAAGTTTATCAAGGGCGATGCGATTGCCGGAATCATCGTTATCTTCATCAACTTCATTGGTGGCATCTGCGTCGGGGTATCCATTAATAGCATGGACATGTCAACCGCGCTCTCTACCTATACGATGTTGACGATAGGTGATGGTCTGGTTGCTCAAATCCCGGCGCTGTTGATCGCCATTGGCGCGGGTTTCATTGTGACGCGTGTCAACGGTGATGGCGACAACATAGGGCGCACCATTGTTGATCAGTTGTTCACCAATCCCTCAGTACTGGTGATTGCGGCGATTATTGCCTTGGGCATAGGCAGCCTGCCAGGATTCCCCTTTTCTGTATTTATGATTTTGGCATTGCTGCTCGCCGGACTTTACGGTTATCAACGTTGGAAAAACAAGAAGACACAGGCGGCTCTTGAGGGGGCAACGTCACATAAACCTTATGAAGGAGATGTGTTGGCCGAAGCGGAAAGCTCACTGGGTATCATTAACAATCTGAATAATGTTTCAGCAGAAACGGTGCCTTTGATTCTTGTCGTTCACAAAAGCGATGAACAGATGCTGGGAAAAGCGAATATTACTGAACGCTTTCGCAGCCAATTCTTTATTGACTATGGGATAAACCTGCCGGAAATAACGGTGAGAGCGTCCGAGCACATAGAGCCTGAAACAGTCTCTGTGTTAATCAATGAAATTAACGCAGAGCGTTTTCAAATAAAATTCAATGAATACTGCGTTGTTAACGGTTCTGACGAACTGCTACACCTTGGGATACCGGTGTCTACCATTGATAACATGCAATGGATTGCCGAAGAACAGCGAGAATCTGTTGCTGCATTAGGGTATCAGCTGCGTAGTGGTATTGATGAAATGTATTACACCTTGGCCGCCGTGTTGATTCGTCATGTTAATGAGTATTTCGGCGTTCAGGAAACAAAGCATATTCTCGATAAAATGGAAGAGAAATACCCTGACCTGATGAAAGAAGTTATGCGCCATGCCACTATTCAGCGAATTTCTGAAGTATTACAGCGCCTTTTGAGTGAACGTATTTCAGTGCGTAATATGCGGTTAATTATGGAAGCCCTTGCCCAATGGGCACCGCGTGAAAAAGAGGTTATTTCTTTAGTGGAACATGTTCGTGGTGCACTCTCACGTTATATTTGCCATAAATTTTCTGTGGGGAATTCGCTTCGCGTGATTATGTTATCCGCAGAGTTTGAAGACCATATTCGTCAGAGTATTAGAAATACCTCAACGGGTGTGTTCCTTCATCTTGAACCTGCTGTGGCAGATGAGTTGATTGATCGGTTTGCACTGGCCATGGAGAGTGTCGCGATGTCTTGTAAAGATTTAGTTGTGCTCTCCTCGGTGGATATACGCCGTTTCTTAAAGCGTTTTCTCGAGTCACGCTTTAAAGATCTTGAAGTTATATCGTTCGGTGAAATAACCGATACGGTATCAATCAATGTGGTGAAAACCATTTAATTAAGGAAGAACTGAAATGTATATTGATATTGATATTGCAAAATTGGTTCGTGATGCGCTACTGCACAGTGGTGTGGATGAATCCATTCTGAGTGATTTTGATAGCCATTCAACCATTGCGCTCGATTTTGAAAATTATCCCAGCTTGTTAATTAGCAATGTTGATGGGCAGATATGGATCTGGTCACAGATCAGTGAAAATACAACCGGGTTATTGCAGCATAACTCAGCACAAATCCAGGAAAAAATTATGGAAGGGTGCCATTTTGCGATGACTGGGCAATTACAGATTGCCGTTAACAACGACACCATCGAATTAAAAGGGTTGGTACATCCTGACTATCTGACTGATGGTGCTCGCTTTGCAGAGGCAATGGACGAATTTTTCCAATTGCAAGAAGCTTTTTTGGGAGTGATTCGCTAATGGCGAACCGACAGCTCTTACGTCAACAAGCACATCCTTTGCGCCTGTCTGGCTCCATCATTGAAGCGCGATTGTCCGGTGTGACTGTCGGGGAAGTCTGCGAAGTTCGCCAAGGCTGGAGCCAGCCAGAGATCCTGGCCCGCGCTCAGGTATTGGGGTTTCATGGCGATACGACACTGCTGAGTTTGATAGGTAATGCGCAAGGTTTGTCGCGAGAGGCGGTAATTTGTCCTACAGGGACAGGGCTGTCGGTAGTACTGAGTCACGACCTGCTGGGTTGTGTGCTGAACCCGTTTGGTGAAGTTGTGGAGCGATTAGCAGGAGAGGAGCGAGGGTTTGCTTGGCAGCGCCGCACCATAGATGCGCCGCCACCACTGTACCAGGACCGAGTGGGTATCCGGCAGCCATTTTTGACCGGAATCCGAGCCATTGATGGGCTGATTACTTGTGGCGTGGGTCAGCGCATGGGCATTTTTGCATCGGCAGGGTGTGGGAAAACGACCTTGATGCATATGCTTGTCGAGCAATCACAGGCCGATGTTTTGGTGATTGCGCTTGTCGGTGAGCGTGGGCGTGAAGTGACGGAATTCATTGAAGCATTGCGTCAGTCCGACCGTAAGAGTCAGTGTATTTTGGTTTACGCGACTTCAGATTATTCATCGTTGAATCGGTGCAATGCTGCGCAGGTTGCAACTACTGTTGCTGAATATTTTCGTGATGCAGGCATGAATGTCGTGCTCTTCCTAGATTCGATTACGCGTTATGCCAGGGCGCTACGCGATGTGGCGTTGGCAACGGGGGAGTCACCGGCGCGACGCGGTTATCCTGCCTCGGTATTTGATGCCCTGCCCAAGCTATTGGAACGCCCAGGCGTCACCCAAACGGGAAGTATCACGGCCTATTACACCATTCTTTTGGAAAGTGATGATGAGCCGGAGCCCATCGCGGAAGAAATTCGCTCAATTCTCGATGGTCATATCTACCTGAGTCGTAAATTGGCGGCCAAAAATCACTATCCGGCGATTGATGTGCTGAACAGTGTTAGCCGCGTTGCTAACCAGGTTTGTGACAGTGAACATCTTCACTATGCAGGCGAACTACGTAGCGTTTTAGCAAAAATTGATGAGCTGCAACTCTTTGTCGATCTCGGGGAATATCAACCGGGCGAGAATGAAGAGAACGACCGTGCGATGAATAAGCGCGATCGTTTGTTTGACTGGTTAAAGCAACGTGTCGATGAACACGCCGATTTCAATACGATAACCTATGAGATGAAACGTCATGCTTCGTGAAATGAAAACGTTGGTTGGGCATATTGCCTTAAAAATTCAGCGTAATGATGTTCTGCTCAATAGAAAAAAAAATGAGCACAACACATTAATTACCCAGATAGACAGCTTCGAAAAAGATATTTCAGCTATTGAGATGCTCAGCCGAAGTTTGTATCCCGGAGGCGAAACCAATAAAGAGAAAATCTTCGCGATACAACGGCGACAGGGTGCACTCAAGAAGAAATTGGCGGACATCAAAGTTCAAAAATCTCAAAAAATTCTCGAACAGGAAAAGTGTGAACAAGAGCGTATGGCGATATTCGAAAAAAGAAAGCTGCTCGATAGAAAGATAAAGAAGTATGAATCGCTCCAACACCAGGTTCGAAAAAATAAGTGTATCAGAGATGCCAAAATTGAAGATAACGAGATAGAGGAAAGAATATCATGGCGACGTTAAATGGAGTGAAAGCCATTTTTTCTGGCAGTAACCCCAGCATGGGGGAGAATGCGACACAAAGTTTAGAACACATTGTTTTAAATGACATAAAGAAAAAAGCAAAACAGGTGAAGAAAGGACACGAGGAAGGTGCCTTACCCCCTGTAGCGCTTTCTCACGCCTCGCTATCCGCAGCACTACCGGAACTGCATGCCAGCCTAGGCAAATGGAGAGAAAGCGGGCGAGGAAAAGTTACGCTGTCCACGCAGTCAGAAACGCGCACCGAGGTGGGCGAGACCGTAAATATCAGCGCGACTGAGGTAGCGTTCGGTAAGTGTGTACCAAGGAGTAAAAAAGCCCAACACCGTGATTTATCCATCTTTTCTGCCAGTGTGGTGGAAAAGGTGGCGATAGTCGGTGGGTTGCATGGTCAGTCTGCTGCCATTGCACTTCAGGAGCGTCGTGATACACCACTTTCCCACGCGATAGTCAGCCAGGTAGCAGATACGGCTGTTTTGCCCTCTGCGAGCATGCCTTCAGAAATGCCTGGCCCCAAGGCTGAAAGTGAGAACTCACCCTCTGTCATTCCACTGCCTAGTGATGCGCAGCACCGCTCGTTTTCGGGGGAGACGCCGGCACGTGGTGCGGATAACGCGTTCGCAGGGGCGGGCCGACAGCCACTTCCCTCTGAGGCAATACTCAGAAACATCGGTAATGCCGCCTTAAATGAAACGGCGTCTGAGAACCAATTGCTGTACCGCTTTTCGGATTGGGGAGATGGCCATCAGGTCAATGTGCTGATAGGAGCACACGCCAAGGCACCACATGTGTTGCAGGTTTCTGATCCGTTGGTTCATCAACGCTTAGCGGATTATGAGGGGCAGGGGCAGGGGCAAGGCGATCCGAAATGGGTGTTTTCTGAGGAAGATGAGCAGCCAAAGAAAGAGCACAACACATTTGCCGATGAGGAAAATGCGTGATTGGTCAACACCTACGCGGCTATTCAAAGCGCGAACTCTCCGAGCGCCGCAGAGTGAAAACCTGGCAAAACCAAGGCTTTGACGTATGCCAGCGCCTGGTACCAGGCAATCACCTGCTGCATTTTATTGCGGATACGGGATGGGAGGGCATTATCGATCTGGAGAGCTGGTTTTGCCACCGAGTGCCTCAAAGAGCTGCATTGTCGAGTGCATCGTGGTCGCCAGATCAGTTGGAGACCCTGTTCATCAATTGTGTTCGGCCTATTGATGGGTTGCCGCAAGACCTCGCATATCAACGTTTGGAAAGCAAAGGTCGGGTGGAAACATCATCTGTTCCACCGCAGGCTTACGCCTGCATGACATCGCAAGGGCGCGTATGGCTGCATACCTTCCCTTCCCACCCCACGTTGGACGAGGGCATCCGCCATTTGAAGGCAGACGATCTGCCTTTATCCATCCAGTTTCAAATTGGCTACAGCCATATCTCTACGGCTTTGCTCAAACGCGTTCAGCGTGGTGATGTGATACTGGTAAATCATGAAGAATGTACGGTTGCCTCATCAAACCATGTTTTGGGGCGCTTTATCAAAATTGAGGAGGGATTTATGTTTGATGAAACGGACGTTACGGCAATGTCAGAAAGTGAAAATGAATTATCTGTGTCAGAGCATATCAATGAGGTTGCTGTTACTCCAGTACGATCGCGTGACGAGATTAAAGTAAAGCTCAGTGTAGTATTGCAACAAAGCACCCTCACTGTTGCGGAATTGGAATCCTTTTATCAAGGTCAGGTTATTCCATGTCATCCTGATGCAGAACAGAATATATCCATTATTGCTAATGGTGTGCCGGTTGCCAAAGGTGAGTTGGTGTGGATTGAGGATCGTTTAGGTATTGAAATAAAATATATTTATCAAGAGGCTGGTGATGTCTCACGGCAATGATATTTCTCTGATTGCGATACTGGCATTTTCGACGCTTCTTCCTTTTTTAATCGCATGTGGAACCTGTTATATAAAATTTTCCATTGTGTTTGTGATGGTACGCAATGCATTGGGACTTCAGCAAGTTCCTTCAAATATGACATTGAATGGAGTAGCGTTGATTTTATCTTTTTTTGTCATGTTGCCCGTGGTGAAAAATGGCTATGAGCAATTTCAGCAAGCCAATGTCGATACAAGAGACAGTAAATCGGTATTACATTTTGTTGAGAATGGACTGGATAGTTATCGGGATTATCTTGAGAGATATTCTGATGCTGAATTGGCTCAGTTTTTTGAGCGGGCTCACCTTCAACGTGGAGATAATTCCGATAGTGAAGTGCAGGAAGAAGAGCGTACTTCTATCTTGGCATTATTACCCGCTTATGCCTTAAGCGAGATAAAGAGTGCGTTCAAGATAGGTTTCTATCTTTACCTGCCATTCGTTGTTATCGATTTGCTGGTATCCAGTATTTTGCTGGCGCTCGGTATGATGATGATGAGTCCCGTAACCATTTCAGTACCCATTAAATTGGTACTCTTTGTTGTGTTAGACGGATGGACGCTATTGTCCAAAGAGTTGGTAACACAATACCTGGAACTGGCGTTATAGCCGTGGAGAGTCATCATGGATGAAATAGCGTTCGCAGGCAATAAAGCGCTTTACCTGATTTTGACAATGTCTGCATTACCTATTGCCGTAGCCACAATAGTGGGACTGTTGGTGGGTTTATTCCAGACAGTAACTCAACTTCAAGAACAGACATTGCCTTTTGGCGTCAAATTATTGAGCGTAGCGTTGTGTCTGTTTCTTATTTCCGGGTGGTATGGCGATATTATGCTTAATTATGCTCGTGAAGTAATAAGAATAGCACTTGCGTGATAAGCAATATGTTTACTGGAATTTTTTTCGACCTTCACACCTGGCTTTATGAAATGGCTATGGTATCTGCTCGCTTGATGCCAGCGTTTATATTGTTGCCCTTTTTCAACAATAATACGTTAACTGGCGCTATCAGGTTACCCGTTGCCTTGCTTACGGGCAGTGTGTTGTGGCCGCATACGGGAGAAGCGATAGATGGGTACGATAACATCTGGTTTTTAATTTTAATTGGTAAGGAGTTATCTGTTGGTCTGATCATCGCTGGTTTTCTGTGTCTACCGTGTTGGGTTATGCACGCGATGGGGAGTTTTATCGATAATCAGCGTGGTGCCACTCTGAGTAGTAGCATTGATCCACTTTCAGGCGTGGATACTTCAGAACTGGCTAACTTTTTCAACCTTTTTGCTGCCGTCATTATGCTGCAAAGCGGTGGGCTACTGTTAATGCTGGAGGTTTTCGAGAAAAGTTATCAATTATGGCAACCTTATCAATTGGATATACCGGCCTACCGTACCGTTCTCTGTTTCCTTACGTTGGTGGTAAAGAATGGCGTTATTCTTGCGAGCCCTTTGATTATTATATTTTTGTTGTCTGAAATTTTTTTAGGATTGCTGGCACGGTTTGCCCCGCAGTTGAATGCCTTTTCGCTGGCATTGACGGTTAAGAGCATTATTGGATTCCTGTTGTTACTGCTCTATTTCACTCCCATATTGCCCGACCGCATTATGGATTTGCGCCTTTATCCCGTCGATCTGCTTGGCTGGTGATGGGCTTTGTTGAATAAATAGAACTTTTGGGGCGTTGTTGAATAATAGGTAATCATGCTGTTTTTCCATGCCAGTTTTGGTTGAAAATGCTTGTCATCTCAGGTGTACACTTTTCTCATGAGGCCTAACTGCATGATTTTACGTTGCGATGATCCGTCGTTTCACTGAGC